>JAJZYI010000175.1 GCA_021798135.1 Actinomycetes bacterium
TCCCGCCCATCGACCCGTGGAACGTCGCCGAGCCGAACGAGAAGATCCCCCCGTCCGACGCCACCTCCCAGTAGCCGCCGCCACCGGGCACCGCCGCCATCCCCACCACCGGCTCGTTCAGCGGCTTCCCGCCCATCGACCCGTAGGACACCGCCGAGCCGAACGGCAGGATCCCGCCGTCGGACCCGAGCAGCCAGTAGCCGGAGGTGCCGCCGCTCGCCTGCCCGACGACGGCGAACCAGCTCGACAGCACGCCGCTCGCCGGGTAAGTGCCCCCGTAGGCGTCGAGCTGGTCCTGGGCGTCGGCGGCGAGCGCGGCGGCGAACGCCGAGCCGGTGACGGTCACCGAACCGCCGGACCCGACCACCGTGACGGCGAGGACGCGGCCGCCGTCGGGCCCGAGCCCGTTCCGCTGCACGACCTGCAGGGACTGGTACGTGCCGATGCCGGGGAAGGCCGCCTCCACCGCGGTCGCCGGGATGGTGGCGGTGTAGCTGTGGTACGGGTCGCACACCTGGGCGGTGCACACCGAGTCGCCGGTGTCGACGACGGCGGCGAAGCCGCCGGCGCCCGAGCCCGGTGCCGTGTAGCCGCCCGTGGAGGCCGAGTACTCGGTGAGCGCCACCGCGCCGCCGGGCAGCAGGACGACCTGGCCGGAGGTGTCCTGCACGGCCAGGTCGTCGTAGGGGTTCTCGTACGCGATGCCGGGGTAGGACTGGCAGGCGGTGGTGTCGCAGACGTCGGCCACGCCGCCGCCGACGCCGCCGCCGACCGCCTCGGCCACGGCGTAGGAGCGCGAGGCGACGACCTGGGCCTCGGTCTGCTGGAAGCCGGCAGGCTGGCCCTGGGGGCCGGACGAGCCGACGGACCCCCAGTCGCCGGGCGACTCGGCAGCGGCCGTGTCGGCCACGTACTGCCCGAGCGGCAGCCGGTTGACGGTCTCGGCCACGGTGGGCGCCGTCGGGCTGACGGTGCCGCCGATGCTGCCGCGGTAGTGGACCCCGGTCTGGCACAGCTCCAGGGTCTGGCCGGCGAGGTTGCCCGAGGCCGGGAACGGCGCCGCCGTGGGCGGGGCGGCGGTGGGGGCCGTCACGCCGGTGGCGACGGGCGTGCCCCAGGCGTCGCTGCCGCCGGCGCACGGCCCGGCTCCGGTCGCGCCGCTCACGTAGACGTCCCACGTCGGGGCACCCGTGCCCCCGGTCACCAGCACGAAGCGGGCGCCGCCGCCGGCGGGGACGGTCACCGGCGCCGCCATCCCCGTCCCGGTGACCGAGAACGGCACCGCCGCCGTGACGGCGACGTCGTCGCCCTGCTGGGCGGCGAGCAGGACGGTCACGGTGGCGGCGTCGCCGGTCAGGCCCGTGGAACCGGTCACCGCGGACGCCAGGGTGCCGAGCGACGTCGTGCCGCCCGCCGCCAGGGTCCCGTAGTAGTGGGCCAGGATCTGCTGGTAGGTCGAGCCGCCCAGGGCGTAGCCGAGAGCGCCGTACTGGCCCATGCCCCGGCCGTGCCCGTAGCCGTGCACCTGCAGGACCACCGACGCGGGTCCGGCCGCGGCCGGGTGCCGCGCCGCCGCGCCGGCGACGGCGGCGGGGACCAGCAGGGGCAGGCCGGCTGCGACCGTGGCGACCGCCCGCAGGCGGAGCCGGCCGCCGCTGCGGCGGGACCGGGGGCGTCGGGCGGGCTGGCCTGGGCGGGTCGGCATGTGCGGATGCTAGCGGCCGACCCGTGAATGGCCACCGACGCTCCGGGGCCCGGCGGCTGCGACGAACGGCCGCCGACCCGCCAGGGCCCGGCGGCTACGACGAACGGCCGCCGACCCGCCAGGGCCCGGCGGCTACGACGAACGGCCGCCGACCCGCCGGGGGTCGGCCCGGCGATCGGCCAGGCGCTGCGCGAAGCGCGCGTAGCGGTCGGTGACGACCGGCCAGCGGTAGTTGCGGTCGACGTACGACCGGCCGCTGCTGCCCAGCGCCCTCCGCAGGGAGCCGTCGGCCACCAGGCGGTCGACGACCGCCTCGAACGCCGCGTACGAGTCGAACCACAGCCCGCCGGCCGACCGCCGGCAGTGCCCCCGGGTGGCCTCGCACCGGCCGTTCACCACCACCGGGACGCCCTCGCTCCACGCCTCCATGATCACGAGGGAGAAGGCCTCGTGGGGCGAGGGGTTGACCAGCGCGGTGGCGCCGCGCAGCAGTGCCCACTTGTCGTCCTCGTCGACCGGCCCGGTGACGACGAGGTCCTTGTGCGGCGGCGGCTGGGCCGTGACCGGGCCGGCCATCACCAGCGCGAGGGGGCCGGGCCGGCGCTCCTTGTAGGCGGCGAAGAAGCCGCCCAGCATCGTGGAGCCCTTGAAGCCGTCGACCCGGCCGAGGCACAGGAGGTAGGGGCGGTCGCCCAGGCCCGTGACGTCCCCCGGCCGGCGCCCGGTGCCCGCGCCGTCGGGCGCGGGGTCGACGCCGAGGCCGAAGACGACCTGGGGCCGGTCGGCCACGGGGAACACCCGCTGCACCAGCTCGCGCTCCTCCTCCGTCTGGAAGGCGAACCCGCTGGCCGCGCCGAACACGTCGCGGAACACCGGCAGGTGCAGGGCCGGCTCGTCGTGGGCCGCCGGGACGAGCAGCGACCGGCCGGCGACGGCGGGGATGGCCCGGACGGTCGTGCTGTACAGGTAGGGGTAGAAGGCGACGAGGTCCGCCGCCGACGCCGCCACCGCGTCGACCAGCGCCGGGCATCCCGGTCCCTGCAGGTCGATGAACGCCTCCGCCTCCGCCGGCGTGGCCGCTGACGGTGCGCTGAGCACCCGCTCGGAGAACGGGAAGAAGCGCGGCGGCCGGCCGCTCGTGCTGGCGAACCGGTGGACGGTGACCCCGCCGATCGCCTCGGTGCCCGCCGGGTACTCGTCCGCCCAGGTCATGTGGTCCCGCGCGCAGGTGGTGTACACCTCGACGTCCCAGCCGGCCCGCGCCACCAGCTGCTCGGCCAGGCGGCGGGCGCCCAGCTCGGCGCCTCCGAGGATCTCGGTCCCGTACCGGGGGACGACCAGCGCGTGCCTCACCGGGCGCCTCCCGACAGCCAGCCCTGCAGCACGGCTGCCATGGCGGCGCGGCTCCGCTCGAGCGACAGGTCGGCCACCCGCCGCTCGGCCCCGGCGGCGATCCGCCGACGCAGCGCCGGGTCGCTCACCACGCGGTGCACCGCGGTGGCCAGCGTGGCCGGCCCGTCGTCGGGGACGACGAGCCCGCCGGCACCGGTGGTCGTCGCCACCTCGCCGGTGTCGGCCACGACCAGCGGGCGGCCCATGGCCATCGCCTCGGCGATCGGCACGCAGAACCCCTCGTGCTGCGACGCGCAGACCACCACGTCGGCCCGCCGGTACTCGTCGAGCAGCTCCCGGTGCCCGACGCGGCCGGCGAACCGGACGGCGCCGCCCATGCCGGACGCCTTCGCCAGCTCGGCCACGGCCCGGGCGTAGCTGGGCACGACGGGCCGGCCCACGAGCGTGAGCGTCGCGTCGCCGTCGAAGACCCTGCGGTAGACGGCCAGCGCCTCGACCAGGCGGTGCTGGGCCTTGTGGGGGGCGATCGCGCCGACGAACAGCCAACGCGTGCTGCGGGCGGCGCCGGTGCCCGAGGCCGGCCGGCCGTCACCGTCGGCGGGGGCGGTGCTCCCGCCCGGTGCGCCGAACCGGTCGAGGTCGAGCAGCAGCGGCGCCACCGTGACCGACGTCCAGCCCTTCGCCCGCAGGTCGTCGGCGTTGGTGGCGGACGCCGCGATGCCGAGCTCGGCCACGCGGGCGAGCTGCGCTGCCTGCAGGTGGCCGGCCACCAGTGCCAGGCGGCCGGCCGGGTCCCAGGCACGCAGGAAGTGCGGGGGCGTCACGTTGTGGTAGTAGACGGCGATCCGCTCCCGCCGCCCGTAGAGCCAGTCGCCGGCGGGCGAGTGCGACGCGCACTGGTAGACGATGGCCCGCTCCGGGGTGGACGGCCCCTGCAGCTCGCCGAGCAGGCGCGCCCGACCTTCGAGGTCGTCGTGCACGGCCAGGGCGAACAGGTCGGAGCGGTACCCGAGGTCGCGCAGCAGCTGCTGCAGGGCCAGCGCGTGGTCCGTGGTGGCGTCGCCGGGGACCGCCTGCGGCACCACCTGGTGCACCTCCTGCACGGCAGCGGCCGTCACGGTGCCCCCGCGTCGGGACCGCCGGCAGCGACCGCCGGGCGGGTGCGGCCGGCACCCGGCCCCGGGCCCAGGCGGCCGGCGCCGGGCAGCAGGCGCAGGCGGTCGACGGCCCCCTCGATCTCGGCCACGAACCGCTCGCCGACCGAGGCCGGGTCGAAGGCGGCGAGCCGGCACCCGGCCGCGGCGGCCAGGCGGCCGCGCAGCCGGCCGTCGCCGAGCACCCGGTCGACGGCGGACGCCACCGTGAGCGGGTCCTTCCTGGCGAGGACGAGACCGGCGTCCCCGACCGTCTCCGGGATGGCGGCGGTGCCGTACGCGACCACGGGGAGCCCGTGGCGCATGGCTTCGAGGAGGGGGAAGCAGAAGCCCTCGTGGTCGGACAGGCACACGAGCACGTCGGCCCGGCGGTAGGCGTCCGCCAGGGCGAGGTCGTCGACGCGGCCGAGCATCCGGACCGCGTCCGCGATGCCGAGGGCGGCGGCCACGTCCCGCACGGCCTGCGCGTACTCGGGCACCGGCTCGCCGCCGACCAGGGTCAGGGTGGCGCGGGGATCGAACAGGCGCCGGTGCACGGCGAGCGCCTTCACCAGGTCGTGCGCCGCCTTGTGGGGCAGGAGCTTGCCGACGAACAGCCAGCGCGCCCCGCGGCCACCGGCCGCAGCTCGGGCCGGCCGGCGCCCGGCGCCGGCCGGCGGGCCGCCGGGGCCGGTCGCGGGCACGAACGGCGGGACGACGGCGGTCGAGGGGTACCCGGCAGCCAGCAGGTCGAGCTCGTTGAACCGGGACACGGCGATGGCGTGACGAGCCCGCCCGGCCAGGCGGTAGAGGTCGCGCCGGCCGCTCTGCACCGCCGCCAGCCAGCTCGGCGCCCACCGCCAGAAGAAGCTCGCCGGGGTCAGGTTGTGGTAGTTCACCAGGAGCGGCTCGGGCCGCTGGAGCAGGTGGTCGACGATGTCGGAGCCGACGGCGAGCTGGTAGAGGAGCACGGTCCGGCCGGGCGGCGCGAGTCCCCCGAGCTCGCCCACGGGCCGGGCCTCGCCGGCCACCTCGTCGTCGGCGCCGCCGGCGAAGACCTCGGCGTCGTACCCGGCGGCCCGCAGCGCGTCGCGGGCGGCCAGGGTGTGCGCGCCGGAGGCGTCGGCAGCGTGGAGGAACGGGATGACCTGGTGGACGGCCACCCGGGGCCGGCTCACCGGGCGTCGAGCGCCGTGGCCGAGGTGCGGCCCCGGCGGTCGTCGTCCCCGCCGGTCCCCGTCGAGGCACCCGGGCCGCGGCCGGGCGGGCGCGCTCCCGGCGCGCCGCCGGCAGCGACGTCCGGCCCGCTGGCAGCGACGTCCGGCCCCGCGGTGGCTGCGGTGACGGTCGCGATCGACTCCTCGATGGCGGCGGCCCAGCGGACGCGCCCCGCGGCCGGCGAGAAGTCGGCGGCCCGCCGCCGCCCGGCGGCGACCAGGCGCTGGCGCAGGACCGGGTCGCCGAGCACCCGGTGCACCGCCGCGGCCACCACGGCCGGCGCCTTGTCCGCCAGCACCAGCCCGCCGGCCCCGACCGTCTCGGGGACGGCGGTGGCGCCGTACGCGACGACGGGCAGCCCGTGGTGCATGGCCTCCACCAGCGGCACGCAGAACCCCTCGTGGTCCGACGCGCACACGAAGACGTCCGCGCCGCGGTAGTAGGAGGCGAGGGCTGCGTCGCTCACCAGCCCGGTGATGGTGACCGCGTCGTCGATGCCGAGCCGGCGCACGAACCGGTCGAGCGCCCCCGGGTACTCGGTCCCCATGCCGGTCCCGGCGAGCACCAGCGTCGCCCCCGGGTCGAACCACTCGCGGTAGCAGGCGAACGCCTTCACCACGTCGTGCTGCGCCTTGTGCGGTGACACCCGCCCGACGAACAGCCACACGGCGCCGGCCTGGCGGCGTTCCCGGAGCTCGGCCGCCACGGCGGGGTCGTCCCCGGTGCCGGCGGCGGACGGGTCGAACAGCGGCGCGGCCACGGCGGTGTGCCGGAAGCCCACGTCGAGCAGCTCGGCCTCGTTGTAGCCGGAGTCGGCGAAGGCGTACACGGCGCGACCGGCGAGCTCGGCGAGCTGGTGCCGCCCCTGCTCGACCTCGTCGCGGACCCACGGGGCCCACCGGTCGATGAGGGCGGCCGGCGTGATGTTGTGGTAGTCGACGAGCAGGGGCTCCCGGCGGGCGAGGACCCGGTCGGCGACCGGCGACCCGCTCGAGTGGTGGAACAGCAGCCAGGTCCGCTCCATGGTCCGCGCCGGGAGGTCGTCGAGCGACCGGGCGAGGTGGCTCACCTCGGGCAGCGAGCCGCCGGCGTAGATGTCCGACGCCAGGCCGAGCGAGCGGAACAGGTCGCGCAGCAGCAGCGTGTGCGTGCCGATGGCGTCGCGCCCGGCGAACGACGGCACCACCTGGTGGATGGCGGCCGGCCGCTCCACCGCGGGGCGGGTCGTGCCGCCTGGCAGGCGGCTCCGGCCCGCGGCCGGGTCGCCAGCAGGGCCCGCGGCCGGGTCGCCAGCAGGGCCCGCGACCGGGTCGCCAGCAGGGCCCGCGACCGGGTCGCCAGCAGGGCCCGCGACCGGGTCGCCAGCAGGGCCCGCGACCGGGTCGCCGGCGGGGCTCACGGCCGGGTCGCCAGCACCGCGAAGCTGGCGGGGCCCTCGAGCGACGGCCGGAGCCGGGCGAGGAGCGCGGCCAGCGCCGGGGCGTCCGGCGGGGCGTCGGGGATCGGCTCGCCGGCCGGCGGGCCGTCGACCACCGTCACGTCGGTCAGGCCCGCCGCCTGCAGGAGCTGCACCCACGTCTCGGGGTGCAGCGGCCGGCCCGGTGCGAGGTCGGCGACGACCGGCCCCACGATGGCGTCCCAGTGCCGGGGGGCGGTGCCGATGACGGCGACGGTGCCGCCGGGCACGACGGCCGGCTCCACCAGGTCGACGAGGCGCCGGCGCTCCGCCAGCGACATGCGGTCCACGCAACCCGACAGGACCACGCCCGCCAGCGCGCCTGTGCGGACCGAGGTGAGGTGGCCGATGGCGTCGTCGCGCCGGACGTCCAGGCCCCGCTCGGCGGCCGCGTCCAGGCCCGGGCCGCCCGGGTCGATGCCGTAGGCGTCCAGGCCGGCGGCCGCCAGGGTGGCGACGAGGGCGCCGTCGCCGCACTCGGCGTGCAGCACCCGCCCTGCCGCCGGCCGCGGCGCCGCCTGCGACGCCGGAGCCCCTG
>JAJZYI010000176.1 GCA_021798135.1 Actinomycetes bacterium
GGGACGGACCGGACGGCCCCGGGCGGACGGGGACCCGGGGGCGACCGCCTCGGCGGCACGGGCCCGGACGGCACGGGACCCGGCGCCACGGTCCCGGACGGCACGGTCCCGGACGGCACGGTCCCGGACGGCACGGTCCCGAACGGCCCGGCCCGCATGCGGGCCCGCCCGCCGCGAGACGCCCGCGACGCGCTCGCGTGGCTGTTCATCGCGGCCCTGGGCTTCGTCGCCGGCCAGCTGGTGGCGTTCGTGCTCCTGGCCCTGGTGGCCGCGACCCTGGGCAAGTCGGCCGACGTCGCGCGCCTGAGCGCCCAGGCGAGCCCGCCGGGCTGGGTGATCGTCACCGGCCTGGTGGGCGTGTGGATCGGGTTCGTGGGAGCGGTGGTGCTGGCGAGCCGGCTGCGCGGCACCGGGCGGGTCGCACACGACATGGGCCTGCGCTTCCGCCCGTGGGACCTGCTCCTCGGGCCGGTGGTGGGCGTGGCGTCGCAGCTGCTGATCCCGGTCCTGTACCTGCCGCTCGACCCGCTGGTCCCGAACCTGGCCCACCGGCTGTCGGAGCCCGCCAAGCACCTCACCGGCGGCTTCCCGGGCGCCGATCTCGCCGTGATCGGCGTGCTGACCGTGGTCGTGGTGCCGGTGGTGGAGGAGCTGCTGTTCCGGGGGGTCGTCCTGCAGGGCTTCGTCCGGGTGTTCGGGCGGGCCGGGCGCACCGCCGGGCCCGTGCTCGCGGTGCTGTGCACGGGAGTGCTGTTCGGCCTCGCCCACGCCGAGACGATCGCCCTCCTGGGTCTGGCCGCCTTCGGCGTCGTGCTGTCCGTGCTGGCCTACCGGACGGGGCGGCTCGGGCCCGGGATCCTGGCGCACGGAGCGTTCAACCTGGTGACCGTGGTGTCCCTCGCGCACCAGGCGTCCGCCGTGCGCCCCTGGTGAGGGCCCGCCCGGCATGCGCGCGCCGGCGGCCACGCGGCGGCCCGACCGGTGCCGGGCGCCGGTCACGATGAGGGTCAGGTCGTCCGCAGGCGTGGGCCCCGCCGCGGCTGCCGGCCCGGCGCCCGCCGGAGCGTGGTGACCGGCCCCCGGCGGTGGCGGCCGCCCCAGCTGGCCACCGCGCTCACCGTGGCCGCGGCCGTTGCGGTGGTGGCGTGGCAGCTCCAGCCCCGGCTGCTGCTGTCGGGCACGCTGGCCACCGGTGGGGACACCGGCGCCCACGTCGCCACGGTGGACTTCCTGCGGACCGTCCTGCTGCCGCGTGGCCACCTGACGGGCTGGGACCCCGGCTGGTACGACGGGTTCCCCCTCTACACCTTCTACTTCCTGCTGCCCGACGCGCTGGCTGCGGTGGCCGGCACGGTCGTCAACCCGAACGTGGCGTTCAAGCTGGCGACGGCGCTCGGCTCGCTGTCGCTGCCGGTGGCGGCATGGGCCTTCGGGCGCCTGGCGGGCCTGGAGCGTCCCCGTCCGGCGGTGCTGGCCGCGGCCACCCTGCCGTTCCTGTTCGACCAGACCTTCACCATCGACGGGGGGAACCTCTACTCCACGATGGCCGGCGAGTACTCGTTCTCGCTGGCGCTCGCGCTGGCCCTGGTGTTCCTCGGGCTGTGCCTGCGCGGCATGCGCACCGGACGGTCGCGCGCCGCGGCGGCGGTGGTGCTGGCCGCCTCGGCCCTGGCCCACGTGGTGCCGACGCTGTTCGCCGTCGCGGGTGCCGTCGTCGTGCTGGTCGTCTCCGGACCGACCCCGCGACGGTGGTGGTGGATGGTCTCCACCGGCGTGGTCGGCGGGGCACTGGTGGCGTTCTGGGCCGTGCCGTTCCTCGGCCAGACGGCGTACACGACGAGCATGGGCTGGCACGACGTCCATGCCTACGCTGCCATGTTCGCCCCGGGCAGCGGCCTCTTCCACGGCGACCGGTGGGTGCTGTGGCTGGCCGCCGCCGGCACGGTGACGGCGGTCGTCCGGCGCAGCCGGCCGGTCGTCGTCCTGGTGGTGCTCGGGTGGCTGGCGTTCGCCCTGGTGGTGGCCGATCCGTTCGGTGCGGTCTACAACGCCCGGTTCCTTCCGATGTGGTGGGTCGCCGCCTACCTGGTGGCCGGGTCGTTCGTGGCCGAGGTCGGGGTGGTGCTGGCCAGGGCGTGGCGGGCGGCCCGGCGCGCGGCGGCCCGGCGCTCGGCGGCCCGGCACGACGGCCGTGCCCGACGCGAGGCCCCGGGCCCGCGCTGGCGTGCCGCGCCGGGCGCGGTGGGCGTGCCGCTCGCCTCGCTGGCAGCCGCGCTCCTGGTGGTGCTGCCGCCGCTCTATCCCCAGTCGGCGGCGGCCTTCGGCGTGGCGCAGAGCTCGGTGCCGTCCTGGGTGCGGTGGGACTACTCCGGCTACCAGGCCAAGCCCGGATGGCCCGAGCTGCAGGGCGTGGTGCGGATGGTCGACCGGACGCTCCACCGGACGGGCTGCGGGCGGGTCATGTGGGAGTACAGCCCCACGCTCGACCGGTTCGGCACGCCGATGGCGCTCATGCTGCTCCCCATGCTGACCGGCGGGTGCGCCGACACCCAGGAGGGCCTGCTGTTCGAGTCGTCGGCCACCACCCCGTACCACTTCGTGGACCAGGCCGAGCTGTCGGCCGAGCCGTCGGAGGCCATGGCCGGCCTGCCGTACCCGGCGTCGCCGCCGGACGTGGCGGCCGGGGTGGCCCACCTGCAGCTGCTCGGCGTGCGCTACTTCCTGGCGTCGTCGCCGGCCGTCGAGACCCAGGCCGCAGCCGACCCCGCGCTGACGCTGCTCGCCACCAGCGGGCCGTGGCGGACGCCGTACGACGGGGGGCTGGTCGACACGACGTGGGCCCTCTACCGGGTGCACGGCGCCGCGACGGTGACGCCGCTGGCCCGGCAGCCGGCCGTCCTGACCGGGGTCGGCCAGGCCCAGGGCAGCTGGCTGCCGGTGGCCCTGCGCTGGTACGGCGACCCCGCCCGCTGGTCGACGGAGCTGGTGGCCACCGGTCCCGCCAGGTGGCCGCGGACCGACGGCGTCGGCACCGCGCCGGGCCGCCCGCTCCCGCCGGACACGGTGAGCGACGTCCGCACCGGCGCCGGGACGGTGTCGTTCCGCGTGAGCCGGCCGGGCGTGCCCGTGCTGGTGAAGGTGTCGTACTTCCCCGGCTGGCACGCGGCCGGTGCGCTCGGCCCCTACCGGGCCGAGCCGAACCTGATGGTGGTGGTGCCGACCGGGCACCGCGTGGTGCTCACCTACGGCTCCACGCCGCTGTCGACGGCCGGCCTGGCCCTGTCGGGCGCGGGGCTGGTCGGCCTGGGCGTGCTCGCGCTCCGGCGCCGGGCCCTGGCACCCGTCGACACGTGACCACGGTCCGTCGCGTCGGTGCGGCGACAGGTGGCGGGTTCGGCAGCGGTCCGCGCCAGGGGCCGGCCGGCGGTGGCGGCACGGGGGCGTGGCGGTGGCGCCGGGGCGGCGGCACCGGGGCACGGGGCCGTGGGGAGCGGGGCGGCGGCACCGGGGCGCTCGGCGGCCCCTCGCTGCCTGCGGCACTAGGGTGAGGTCGCCATGAGCGCCCTCGACGCCATCTTCAAGGCCTACGACGTCCGCGGCATCGTGCCGGACCAGCTGGACCCGGCGGCCGCGCGCGCCATCGGCTGGGCCTTCGCCCGCTTCACGGGTGGCGGCCGCCTCATCGTGGGGCGGGACATGCGGGCGTCGGGGGTGGAGCTGGCGGCAGCGTTCACCGAGGGGGCACGGGCCGCAGGTGCCGACGTCGTCGACATCGGCCTGGTGTCGACCGACCTGCTGTACTTCGCGTCGGGGCACCTCGACGCCCCCGGGGCGATGTTCACGGCGTCCCACAACCCCGCCGCCTACAACGGCATCAAGTTCTGCCTGGCCGGCGCCAGCCCGGTGGGGGAGGAGACCGGCCTCGCCGCCGTGCGGGACCTGGCCGCCCAGGCCCTCGCCGAGCCGCCGGTGCCGGCCCCCGGCGGGGGCTCGGTGGAGCACGCCGACCTGCTCGACGCCTACGCCGAGCACGTCCACTCGTTCGTCGACGTGGCGGCGCTGCGCCCGCTGCACGTGGTGGCGGACACGGCCAACGGCATGGGCGGCCTGGTCGTGCCACGCGTGCTCGCCGGCCTGCCCGTCCGGCTCGAGGTCCTCTACGGCGAGCTCGACGGGACGTTCCCCAACCACCCGGCCGATCCCATCCAGCCCGACAACCTGAGGGACCTGCAGGCGGCGGTGCTGGAACGCGGCGCGGACGTCGGCCTCGCCTTCGACGGCGACGCGGACCGCGTGTTCCTCGTCGACGAGGAGGCCCGGCCCGTGTCGGGCTCGCTCACCACCGCGCTGGTGGCGCAGGCGATCCTGGCCGACCACCCGGGAGCCACCATCCTGCACAACCTCATCTGCTCGCACGTGGTGCCGGAGACGATCGCCGCCGCCGGCGGCGTGGCGGTGCGCACCAGGGTGGGCCACTCGTTCATCAAGCAGAAGATGGCGGAGACCGGCGCCGTCTTCGGCGGCGAGCACTCGGGGCACTACTACTTCCGCGACAACTTCCGGGCGGACTCGGGCATCATCGCGGCGATGTTCGTGCTGCAGGAGATGTCGCGGCGGGCGCGGCCCCTCTCCGAGCTGCTGGCGCCGCTGCGCCGCTACTGGGCGTCGGGCGAGGTCAACACCGAGGCGCCCGACCCGGCGGGGACGGTGGAGGCGGTCGCCGCGCACCTGGCCGCGGCGGGCGAGGCCGTCGACCGGCTCGACGGCCTGACCGTGGAGCGCGGGGACTGGTGGTTCAACCTGCGGCCCTCCAACACGGAGCCCCTCCTCCGCCTCAACGTCGAGGCGGCCGACGCCGAGACCGGGCGGCGCCACGTCGACGAGGTCCTCGACCTGGTGCGCCGGCTCGCGCCGGCGACGGCATGAGCGGGCGGCGCCCCCGCCCGGCCCGGAGCGACGACCAGCACCGGCCCGTCGGCCGGGAACGACCCGAAGGATGGCGCCGATGACGCTCGACCCCCTGCTCCTGGACGTGCTGGCGTGCCCCGAGGACAAGGGCCCGCTGCTGTGGTTCGCCGACGAGCAGCGCCTGTACAACCCGAGGCTGCGCCGCAGCTACGAGGTCCGCGACGGGATCCCGGTCATGCTCGTCGACGAGGCCACCACGGTGGACGACGCCGAGCACGAGCGGCTGATGGCACGCGCCGAGGCCGAGGGCACGCCGATGACGATGGGTGCTGCCGGCACCGCCGCCGGCGGCCGGTGACGCGCGGCGCCGGCCGCACGGCACGGCACCCGGCGCCGCGCCCCGGGCGCGACGCCATCACCGCAAGCTCGCCGGCAGCGGCGGGCGCACGAGCAAAGGAGCACCGATGAGCAGCGCCGCTGAGCGGCCCGCCTTCAAGGTGGCGGACCTGTCCCTGGCCGAGCTCGGCCGCCGCGAGATCGAGCTGGCCGAGCACGAGATGCCGGGCCTCATGGCCATGCGGGCCGAGCTCGGCCCCGCGCAGCCCCTGGCCGGAGCGCGGATCACGGGCTCCCTGCACATGACGGTGCAGACCGCGGTGCTGATCGAGACCCTGGTGGCGCTCGGCGCCGAGGTGCGCTGGGCCAGCTGCAACATCTTCTCCACCCAGGACCACGCGGCGGCCGCCGTCGCCGTCGGGCCCGCCGGCACGCCCGACGCGCCGGCCGGGGTGCCCGTGTTCGCGTGGAAGGGCGAGACCCTCCAGGAGTACTGGTGGTGCACCGTCCAGGCCCTGCTGTGGCCCGAAGGCGGCCCCAACATGATCCTCGACGACGGGGGCGATGCCACCCTGCTGGTGCACAAGGGCGTGGAGGCGGAGAAGACCGGCGCCGCCCCGGACCCGGCCACCGCCTCCTCGGAGGAGGAGGCCGTGATCTTCGGGGTGCTGGCCCAGAGCCTGCTCGAGGACCCCAACCGGTGGACGGTCCTGGCCGGGTCCGTCCGCGGCGTTACCGAGGAGACCACGACCGGCGTGCACCGGCTGTACGAGATGCAGCGTCGCGGCGAGCTGCTGTTCCCCGCGATCAACGTGAACGACTCGGTCACCAAGTCCAAGTTCGACAACAAGTACGGCTGCCGCCACTCGCTCGTCGACGGCATCAACCGCGCCACCGACGTGCTCATCGGGGGCAAGGTGGCGGTGATCTGCGGCTACGGCGACGTCGGCAAGGGCTGCGCCGAGTCGCTGCGCGGCCAGGGTGCCCGCGTCGTCGTGACCGAGATCGACCCGATCTGCGCGCTGCAGGCGGCCATGGACGGCTACCAGGTCGCCACGCTGGACGACGTGGTCGGCACGGCCGACGTCTTCGTGACCGCCACCGGCAACCGGGACGTCATCACCGCCGACCACATGGCGGCGATGAAGCACCAGGCGATCGTGGGGAACATCGGGCACTTCGACACCGAGATCGACATGGCGGGGCTGGGCCGTGTCCCGGGCATCCGCCGCGAGACGATCAAGCCCCAGGTGGACAAGTGGGTGTTCCCCGACGGCCACGCGGTGATCGTGCTGTCCGAGGGCCGGCTCCTGAACCTCGGCAACGCCACCGGCCACCCGAGCTTCGTGATGTCCAACTCGTTCACGAACCAGACGATGGCCCAGGTCGAGCTCTTCACCCACCCCGAGCGGTACGGGACGGGGGTGCACGTGCTGCCCAAGCACCTCGACGAGAAGGTCGCCCGGCTCCACCTGGACGCGCTGGGCGTGCGCCTCACCCAGCTGACGCCGGACCAGGCCCGCTACATCGGGGTCCCCGTGGACGGCCCCTACAAGCCCGACCACTACCGGTACTGAGCGGCACCGGCCACCGGCCACCGGGCGGCACCGGCCACCGGGCGGCACCGGCCACCGGGCGGCACCGGCCACCGCCGACGCCGGGCGCCGCCGGCGCCGCACGGTCGGGGCCCGCGGCGGCCGGGCAGGCGGCATGCCGGCAAGCGCGCACGCGCGGGCGTAGCATCGCCGTATGGGCCGTGTCCGGGTCTGTGGTTGCAAGTCGATGCCAGTCGCAGGCGAAACGACCCACGTAAGGCAACAGGTGGTTGCCGAGCATGGTGCGACTTAGGGGTAAGACCTGCCCGCCGGGGTGCCGACCGTCGGCGCCGGGCGGAGAAGGGGCGAAGCCGGCCGCTGCCGGCGCCGTCGGGCCGCTCGCGGCCGCCGGCGCCGGGCCGGGCACCCCCTCGGCAGGCGAGTGTGGGGCCAAAGACCAGGTCAGCCGGACACGACCCGTTCCCGCCGGCCGCGGCTCGGGGCCGGGACCGGGCGGCGGACGCCGCTCCGGGCCCCGGCCGCGCCGGCACGATCGCGCGAGCCGAGGAGGTGCAGCGTGGACGTGGCCGTCGTGGCG
>JAJZYI010000177.1 GCA_021798135.1 Actinomycetes bacterium
AAGGCCCAGGCTGCGGACGCCGGCTGACCGCACCGCCGGCTGACCGCACCGCCGGCTGCCTAGCGGTGGCCGGACCTGGCCCGTGCGGCGCCGGGCCGGCGTGCGGGCGCGAGCCGGCTCAGGCGGGCGACGAGGACGTCGAGCACGGCGTCGTCCGGCAGCGCCGTGGCGCCACGGAGGTCGAGGTCCGCATCGGCCAGCCAGCACACGGCACGGGCCACGCCGGTGGAACCGAGCCGCCGCCCCTGTTCCATGGCCTTCTTCACCGGGAACGCGCTGCGGGCTCCCACCAGCGTGGCGGCCTCGTCGGCCGAGGCCACGGCGGCGCCGTCCAGCCGCAGCATGGTCTCGTAGTGGCGGTGCAGCACCGCGAGGACGGCCAGCGGGTGCATGGCCCCGGGGCCCAGCAGCCGGCGCAGCGCGGCCAGTGCCGTGGCGGTGTCGCCGCGGTCGATGGCGTCCGTCAGGTCCCACGGCGCCACCGCACCCGGCGCGCCGAGGTACGGCGCCAGCTCGTCGGCGCCGACGCTCGCCCCGCGCCCGAAGGCATCGGCCAGGGTCTGGAGCAGGGGGCGCAGCCGGCCCATGTCGCCGCCCAGGTGGTCCTGCAGCAGGGCGCCGGCGGCGGCGTCCAGGCGCACCGGCGCATGCCGCAGGTGCTCCACCAGCCACTGGCGCCGGGCTGCCCCGGTCCCCACCGACGTGTCGACGACGGTGCCGGCCGACCGGGCGGCCTTGACGAGCGGCGCCGGCACCGTGCCGCCACCGGCCACCAGGACCAGGTGGACCCCGGGGACCGGGGCCGCCAGCCACGCGGCCAGGGGCGCGGCGTCGGCCGCGGCCAGGCGCCCGGCGTCGCGGACCACGACGACGCGTCTCGGGACCAGGAA
This sequence comes from Actinomycetes bacterium, assembly GCA_021798135.1. Classification (GTDB taxonomy): domain Bacteria; phylum Actinomycetota; class Acidimicrobiia; order Acidimicrobiales; family UBA8190; genus JAJZYI01. Next base: position 891 of record JAJZYI010000177.1, read on the forward strand.
CGGCGGCGTGGCCAGGGCGTCGACGACCGCACCGGGATCGATGTCCTCGCCGGCGCCACCGTGCTCCTCGACCACCGTGGCCGGGTCGAGGTCGCCGACCAGCTCGCGCACCGCCGTGCGGGCGGCATCCGCGACGAGGGCGGGATCGTCGCCCCGGACGAGCACCACCGGGACCGGGCCGGCGGCCGCCGGGCCCCCGTGCCCGGCCGCCCCGCCGCCGCCGGCGATCACGGGGCCGCCAGGACGCGGTCGAGCGCGTCGCGGACCTGGCGCGTGCCGGCGACGTCGTGGACCCGCAGGATGCGGCAGCCGCCGACGATGCCGATGGCGGCGGCGGCGAGCGACGCGTCGCCCCGCTGGTCGATGGGCAGGTCGAGCACCGCGCCGAGGAAGGTCTTGTTGGAGGCCGACAGCAGCAGCGGGTGGCCCAGCGCCGCCAGCCGCGCCGAGGCGCGCAGCAGCTCCAGCGACTGCTCCGAGGTCTTGCCGAGGTCGAGCCCGGCGTCGACCACCACCTGCGTGGCGTGGAGCCCCGCGTCGAGCGCCCATCGGGCCCGCTCGGCCAGGAAGGCGGCGACGTCCTCGACCACGTCGTCGTAGTGCGGGTCGGGGTCGGCGACCCGCGGCGCGAGCCGGATGTGGGTGGCGACCACGGACGCGCCGGCGGCGGCCGCGGCCGGCAGGTAGCCGGGGTCGGCGAAGCCGCTGATGTCGTTGCCGAGCACGGCACCGGCCTCGTAGCTGGCGGCCGCGACGGACGCCCGCCACGTGTCGACCGACAGCGGGACCTCGAAGCGGGCGGCCAGCGCGGCGATCGACGGCACCACGCGGTCGAGCTCCTCCGCCTCGGTGACCTCCGGCCCCGGGCCGGCCTTGACGCCGCCCACGTCGAGGACGTCGGCGCCTTCGGCGACGAGCTGCTCGGCACGGCGAAGGAGGGCGTCCAGGGCGAACGTGGCGCCGCGGTCGTAGAACGAGTCGGGCGTCCGGTTCAAGATGCCCATGACCAGCGCTCGCGTCGTCACGTCGTGGGTGCTGCCGCCGAGGCGGAGCCGCACGGGGCCGCCGGGGCGCGACCACGCCACGGGCGACGGCGCGGTCAGAACAGCCGGGCGGCGAGCGCCCGGCGGTAGTCGGCGGTGCGCGGGTCGTCCGGGCCCAGCGTCTCCAGCAGGTCGAGGAACTCCTGCCGGGCGGCCTCGTCGGCCTTCACCCGGTCGAGGAGCCCTTGCAGCCGCTCGTCGATGCCGTCGGACGCCACGTCGACGTGCTGGCGGGCGAGCCGGGCCTCGGCCGCCACCTGGCGGGACTCGCCCGACTCGGGGATCCGGGCGAGCAGGTCCAGCGCCTCGTCGGGCTCGCCGCGCGCCACCAGGAGCCGCGCGAGGGCGATCACGGCGACGGGGTGGTCGTGCTGGAGCTCCAGCGCCTGGCGCAGGGACGCCTCGTCCCCGCGGGAGGCCAGCAGGTCCGCTTCGGTGGGCTCGGGGCTGAGGCGGGCGACGAACTCGGCCACCTGGGCCTCGGGGAGGGCCCCGATGAACCCGTCGACCACCTTCCGGTCGCTCACCGCGTACACGGCGGGGATCGACTGGACCTGGAAGCCCTGCGCCACCTGCGGGTTGTCGTCGACGTTCACCTTGGCGAGCTCGACGCGGCCCCCGGTCGCGGCCACCACCCGCTCCAGGATCGGCCCGAGCGTCCGGCACGGCCCGCACCACGGCGCCCACAGGTCGACGACGACCGGGACCTCGACGGAGCGGTCCAGGACGTCGCGCTCGAACGTTGCATCGGTGACGTCGATCACGCCCTGCACCCTACCGGCCGGCCGCACCCGGCCCGGCGGCGCGCGGGCCGGTCGCGCCGGGCCGGGGACGTCCCGGCACGTCGCGGGACCCGGCGGCGCGCTCGCCGTCGCTCCGCCGCCGGACCCCGTGCCGGAGGGGCGGTAGCGTGCGTCCATGACCACGCCCGCGAGCCCCCGCCCCAGCGACCCGGCGGCGGCCGGCCGGAGCGACGCGGCCGTCGTGCCCGCTCCCGGCGGCGACGGCTCCGGCGCCGTCGAGGGCATCGACGTCGACCGCGTCACCGCGTGGTTCGAGGCGAACGTCGAGGCCGCGACCCCGCCCCTGGAGTTCACGCTGATCGCCGGCGGGCGGTCGAACCTCACCTACGCGGTGGCCGACGCCGCCGGCCACCGCTACGCGCTGCGCCGTCCGCCGATCAGCCACGTGCTGCCCACCGCCCACGACATGGCGCGCGAGCACCGGGTGATGACCGCGCTCGGCCCGACGGCGGTCCCCGTCCCGAGGACCTTCGGGCTGTGCAGCGACGTCGGCGTCACCGGCAGCCCCTTCTACGTCATGGAGCTGGTGGCCGGGCACGTCCTGCGCGACGAGGCCGCGGTGGAGCGGGCGCTCGGCGTCCCCGGCCGGCACCGGGCCGGCATGTCGCTGGCCGACACCCTGGCCGCCCTCCACGCCGTCGACGTCGACGAGGTCGGCCTGGGCGACTTCGCCCGTCACGACGGGTACATCGAGCGCCAGCTGCGCCGGTGGATCGGGCAGTTCCGGGAGTCGCGCGTGCCGGGCCAGCAGCCGCCCGCCGTCGTCGAGCAGGTGCACGACCGCCTGGCCGCGTCGGTGCCGGCCCAGCAGGGCACGGCCATCGTGCACGGCGACTACAGGCTCGACAACGTCGTGGTGGGCGACGACGGCTCGGTCCTGGCCGTGCTCGACTGGGAGATCTGCACCCTGGGCGACGCCCTGGCCGACCTCGGCCTGCTGATGGTCTACTGGACCGAGCCCGGCGACGACGCCGCCCTCGCCGGGGTGACGCCGACGGCCATGCCGGGCTTCCCGTCGCGGCGCGAGATCGTCGAGCGGTACGCGGCGGCGTCGGGACGCGACCTCGGGGCACTCGACTTCTACGTCGCCTTCGGGTACTGGAAGCTGGCGTGCATCCTGCAGGGCGTGTACGCCCGCTACGTGGGAGGCGCCGCTGCCGGTGACCGCTCGAGCGTCGACGCGTACGCCCGGAGCGTCGTGGACCTGGCGGAGCGCGCCAGCACCGTCCTGGACGGCCGGTGAGCCTGTACGAGCGCCACGGCGGGCAGCACGTCCAGCAACCGGTCCTGGTCGTCGCCCTCGAGGGCTGGGTCGACGCCGGGCTGGGCGCCGACGGCGCCATCAGCGCGCTGCTGGGCGCGCGCCCGACCGAGCTGGTGGCGACGTTCGACGGCGACCCGCTCATCGACCAGCGGGCCCGCCGGCCGGTCGTGCACCTGGTCGACGGCGTCAACGAGGGGCTGACGTGGCCGGTCATCCAGGTCCGTGCCGGGGCGGACGGGGCCGGGCGCGACGTCTGCTACCTCATCGGACCCGAGCCCGACTTCCACTGGCCGGCGTTCGCCGTGGACATGGTGGAGCTGGCGCAAGCGCTCGGCGTCAGGCTGGTCGTCGGCCTCGGGGCGTTCCCGGCGCCTGCGCCGCACACGCGCCCGGTCCGCCTGGCGGCGACGGCGCCCCCGGCGTCGGCCGAGCTGGTCCGGACGGTCGGGACCGTGCGCGGCACCCTCGACGTGCCGTCGGGCATCTGGGGCGTGCTCGAGCTCGCCTTCGGCGACGCCGGCATCCCGGTGGTCGGGCTGTGGGCCCGGGTCCCCCACTACGTCGCCGGCATGGCCTTCCCCGCGGCGAGCGCGGCGCTGGTCGACGGCCTGGCGGAGGTGGCGAACCTGACGCTCGACACCGCCGCCCTGCACGCCGAGGCAGACGCGGCGATCCGCCAGGTCGACGACCTGATCGCCCGCAGCGACGAGCACACGGCCATGGTCCGCAAGCTCGAGGCCAACGTCGACGCCGTCGAGGGGAACCCGCTGGAGGTCGGCAGCATCCCGACCGGCGACGAGCTGGCCGACGAGCTGGAGCGCTACCTGCGCCAGCTCCCCGGCCCCGAGGACCCCGGCGCCGACCCGCCGCCGCTGGACGGGCTGTAGGAGCGGGCCCGGAGCGCGGGCAGTCCCGGGCGGGACCCAGCGTGACCGGCATGAGGCCCCGGGCACGGGCAGTCCCGGGCCGGACCCAGCGTGACCGGCGTCAGGCCCCGGGCACGGCGAGCGGTGCGCCGACGGCCGGCGACCCGGCGGACCCCGACCCGGCGCCAGGGGCGGGATGGACCGCACCGATGAGGACCACGCCCAGCACCAGCAGGACGACGAGCATGGCGACCACGATGGCCAGCGACACCAGGCGCGGGTCCGTCCTCCTGGCACGCCGCTGCTGGGCGGCACGAGCGGCGAGCGCCAGGTCGACGGCGTCGAGGGGGCGGCCGGCGACGACGGGGCCGGGCCGCGGCGCGATCGGCAGGCCGGTGACGTTCACGTCCGGACCCGCGGCCAGCCTCGGACCGGCAGCCAGGCCCGCCCGACCGCTGGCGGTCCCGGGGCGCACCGCGGTCCCAGGCAGCACCGCGCTCCCGGGCGGCCCGGCGGCCCCGGGCAGCACCGCGCTCCCGGGCGGCACCGCGCTCCGCTCGCCGGCCGCCGTCCCACCGACTGGGTGCGACAGCGGGTCGGACGGTGCGCCTGGGACCAAGGGCTCGGGCGCGCCGCCGGCCGGGCCCGGCACGGCCCGGGTCGTGCCATCGTCGGGCGGCACCCCGGCCTCGGTGGCCCCGGGCGGCACCCCGACCTCGGTGGCCCCGGGCGGTGCCCCGGCCTCGGCGCCGGGGGACGGCGGACCGGGCACCGGCCGGCCGGCGACCACGTCGGACGCGCCACCGCTGCCGAACGCCGACAGGGCCCGCCCGAGGTCGGCGAGGTCCAGGGCTCGTGGAGCCGCCGCGCCGCGGGCGAGCTCGCGGGCGATGCCGTCGAGCGCCTGGACGTCGGTGGCCGTCTGCACCTCCGTGAGCAGCTCGGCGCACGAGTCGTCGTCGAGCATGCCTCGCCCGTAGGCGTGCACCACGGCGGCGACGGCGCGGTCGCGGGCGGCCAGTAGGGACGCACCGCCAGGGATGTCCTCCACGACAGCACGATAGACCACTGTACGCAGTGATTCAAGCGCTCTACGCGGTATTTCTGCCCCTACCGAGCCGCACCAGCCACACCCACCCCGGGAGGGCGCTGCGGGGATAGGGTCGGCCTACCCGGCGCCAGACGGGCGCGCCGGCGAGCCGACCGGGAGCACTGCATGCTTGTCGATGGAGGCATCGGGTTCGACGCCGCTGACGCGGCCACGCGCGCCAGGCAGGCGGAGGAGGACGGGTACGCGGGCGTGTGGTGCCCCGAGACGGGCCACGACGCCTTCCTGCCGCTGGTGCTGGCCGCCCAGCACACCGAGCGCCTGGAGCTGGGCACCGGCATCGCCGTGGCGTTCGCCCGGAACCCGATGTCGATGGCGATGGTGGCCAACGACGCCCAGCTCTACAGCCAGGGGCGGTTCCTGCTCGGCCTCGGCTCCCAGATCAAGCCCCACATCGAGAAGCGGTTCTCCATGCCCTGGTCGCATCCCGCCCCCCGCATGCGCGAGTACATCTCGGCGATGCGGGCCATCTGGGCGTGCTGGAACGAGGGCGCCGAGCTGAACTTCCGGGGCGACTACTACACGCACCGGCTGATGACCCCGTTCTTCAACCCCGGCCCCAACCCCTACGGCCCGCCCAAGGTGTTCCTGGCCGCGGTGGGGACGCTCATGACCGAGGTGGCCGGCGAGGTGGCCGACGGGCTCCTGGTCCACGGCTTCACCACCGAGCGCTACGTCCGCGAGGTGACCCTGCCCGCGCTCGCGCGCGGCCTGGAGCGGTCGGGCCGCTCGCGCGCCGACGTGCAGGTCGCCTACCCGGCGTTCGTGGTGACCGGCCAGGACGAGCAGGGCATGGCGGCCGCCGCCCAGGCGGTGCGCTCGCAGATCGCCTTCTACGGCTCCACGCCGGCGTACCTGCCCGTGCTGGAGCTGCACGGCTGGGGCGACCTGCACCGCGAGCTCAACCGGCTGTCGAAGCAGGGCGGCTGGGCCGAGATGGCGAACCTCATCGACGACGAGGTGCTCGCCACGTTCGCGGTCGTGGCCGAGCCCGAGCAGGTGCCGGCCGGGCTGGCCGAGCGGTTCGGCGGCGTGGTCGACCGGATCAGCTTCTACGCGCCGTACCAGATGCCGCGGGAGCGCTGGCGGCAGGTGGTCGCCGGGATCGCCGCCAGCTGATCCCGGGCGGCCGCGGTCCTGGGCACCCGCCGTGGCCGTCACCGCCTCGCCCGCCGCCGATCCCAGGCGGTCACGGGGCCTGGTATCGTGATCCCTCGCCCCGGGGGCGTAGCTCAGCTGGTAGAGCGCTTGACTGGCAGTCAAGAGGTTCGTGGGTTCGAGTCCCATCGCCTCCACCCGGAAGTGGCAGGTCAGGGCCGGTGCTCGGGAGACCGGGCACCGGCCCTGCCGCTACCGTGTCACCCAGCTATCCTCCTTCCGCTGGCCGGGGTCC
>JAJZYI010000178.1 GCA_021798135.1 Actinomycetes bacterium
CCACCGCCCCGACGGAGCTGCCCCCACCGACGCGCCCGAGACCGGTCCGCGCATCGCCCGCCAGCAAGGACGCGCCGACCCAAGTCACAGGTCCGGCGGGCCGCAGCTCTGGGGCTCCCGGCATGGTTGTGGGTCGGATCAGGGCCCGGCCGCCCGCTCGTGGGGCAGGACGTGGGTGATCGGTCCCACCGTCAGCATGACGAGGGCGAGCGCAGCGCTGGCCGAGTAGAAGCCGCAGGCGCCGTTGACGATGAGCCGGGCCCGGCGGTTCAGGGCCTCGTGGCGGGCGTTGTCCACGCCGAGGCGAATGGCCGACAGGATTCCCTCGCGGTGCTTGCGGCTGGTCTTCGCCGGCGTGACGAAGGGCTTCAGGTGTTGGCGGCCTCTCGACCCTCCTTGCCCCGGACGACCTGGTTCTTTCGGTGGTCCGACACCAGGGTCAGGTACTCGCGGCGCCGCCGCCACGAGACCTCGTCACAGCCGATCTCGAAGAGCTCCTCGAGCCGGGCGGGGTCGAGCTTGTCGCCCATCGCCCGGGTGATGATCCGCCCGACGGTGTCCCAGTCGATGCGTACCAGCCGGCGGATCGTCGTCTTGTCGGCCGTCGTCGCCAGGTAGCCCGCCAGGTCCTCGAAGTCCCGCGTGACGTGCGATCCGGCCCGGGCAAAGGGCACCGCCTCGACCACCGCCCCATGGGTCGGACAGGCGAGGAGGCGAGGAGGCGAGGAGGCGAGGAGGCGAGAGCATGCGCAGGTGACGCGCACGAACTGGCGTCCGTCCTTCGTTCGGCGGCTCGAGCACCACCGAACGCACGGTCCCGTGCGCGTCACCTCATGTCGGCCCAGGCCGGACGTGACCGACGGCAGGCTGCCCCGTCAGCCCGCCTGAGTGCCTCCGCGCAGCCGGCGGGTCGGGGTCGAGGTCGGCCCCGGAGGACCGCCCAGCTGGGGCTGGAGCAACACTCGGCGAGGCCGCTGGGCTCGGGCGGGCCGATCCTCGCGATGTGCCATCAGTCGATGGCGGCCGATCCCTGCATGAAGATCCCGTTGTGGATCAGGAAGGCGCGCAGCTTGTTGCCGAGGACGATGGCGTCGCGCCCGGTCGCACCCTCGGCAGCGACGAAGGCGGTGATGGCCTGGTCGGTCCTGCGGCGGCCGGCGGCGCTGATGGCGGTGTCGCCGGATCTCGTGGACCGCAGGCACTGCGCGACCAGGTCGTCGGGGTTGGTGCCGATCGAGCCACAGAACCGCTGGAGCATCGCGATGTCCGCCAGCCGGGCGCCGTCGCCGTCGCCGGACCGCTCCAGCCAGTGCTGGACCGACGCTGCAGCGGCGAAGTCGGCCAGCTCGCCGGGCAGGTCGCCGGCAGGCAGCGGCCCGGCGCCTCCCCGCTCGCCTGCGCCCGCCTCCCCCCGGTGGGGGTCGGGGGCGCCGGTCATTCGGGAAGCCCGTACATGCGGGAGAGCATCTTGACCTCTTGGGCCCGGTACGGGAAGGGCCCGGGCGTCTGGATCATGCCGTCGCGCTTCAAGCGCTCGGTGACTTCCGGGTCCTCTTCGAAGGGGCGGTCGACATGGCCCTCGAAGAACAGCTTGGAGATGGCGTTGCGGGGACGCTGGCCGCCGGCCTCGGGCTCCTCGGCCGGGTAGCCGACGAGCTGGAGCCACACCGGCAGCCAGCTGTCGGGCACACCGAGCAGGGGCTTGAGCTGCTCGTTGGCGGTGAAGGCGTGCATGCAGGTGCCGAGACCCTGGTCGACGGCGGCATTGATCGCGTTGCAGATAGCGATGCCGGTCTCGACCGCGCCCATGAACACGACCACGTTGAGATCCTTGGAGATCGGCTCCAGGACCTGGGGCCACAGGAAGTCGTCGACGTACGCCCGGGACCACCCGTGGGCCGCCGAGAGCGCGTGCTGGTCGACCAGCTCCTTCAGACGATCCTGGGCGCCCTCCACGTAGTTCAGGTCGATGTACCAGAAGATGTAGGTGGGGGCGAGGTCGAGATCGGCGGTGGTGGTCGGATTGCGCAGCGCGTCGCGCGTCTTGGCGTCCAGGTCGTCACGGTTCACCACGATGGCGCGGAAGTAGTCGGCGTTCATCGAGCGGGACGCCCGGTTGGCCGCTTCGAACATCACCTGCAGCTTCTCGCGCTCCACCGGCCGCCACGACTTGAAGAACCGGATGCTGCGCCTGGTCCCGACGACCCGATTGAACTCCATGGTGCTCCCCCTCCTCGGTGATGCTGGTCGTTCCGGTGATGCTGGTCGTTCCGGTGATGCTGGTCGTTCCGGTGATGCTGGTCGTTCCGGTGATGCTGGTCGTTCCGGTGATGCTGGTCGTTCCGGTGATGTGGTGCGGACCGGCCACCGGCCGGAGACGGCTGTGGGATCAGGCTTGGAGGATGGTGATGACGGTGGCAGCGGCGTCCGCGCCGATGAAGCCACCGCCGTTCTCGGCAAGAGCGATCCGCGCCCCCTCCACCTGCCGCTCGCCGCAGCGCCCGCGGAGCTGGTCGACCAGCTCGACGAGCTGGCCGCAGCCGGTGGCGCCGATGGGGTGGCCGCGGGAGAGCAGGCCGCCGCTCGGGTTGACCGGCACCCGGCCGCCCAGGGCCGTCGCCCCGGATGCCAGCAACTTGGGCCCCTCGCCGGATGCGCACAGGCCCAGCTCCTCGTAGAGCAGGAGCTCGGCGGTGGCGGCCGCGTCGTGGACCTCCACCACGTCCAGGTCGTCGGGCCCGATGCCGGCGACTTCGTAGGCCCGGTGGGCGGCACGCTCGGCCACGCTCGGCTCGTCGAGGTGCCGGTCGCGTCCCGAGGCGAGCACCGAGGCGCGCACGCTGACGTCCGGCACGCCCAACGTGGCCACGGCGTCCGCCGACGCCAGGACCAGGGCGGCCGCCCCGTCGGCGATGGGCGAGCACATGAGGACGGTGAGCGGGTCGGAGACCACCCGGCTGGCCAGGACCTCGTCCACAGTCACGATGTCGCGGTACTGGGCCTTGGGGTTGAGCGAGGCGTGGCGGTGGTTCTTGACCGAGACCTGGGCCAGGTCAGCGGGCGTGCCGCCGCTGTTCGACAGGTATGCCTTGGTCATCGCTGCGTAGACGTCCATGAACGGCGAGCTCTTCATCCCGCCTCCTCCGGAACTGCCGCTCCCTCCTCCGGAACCGCCGGCACCTGACGTGCCGGCGCCACCGGCGCCTGGCGCGCCGGGGGTGGGACCGCTCGGCGGGGGCCAGCCGAGGAGGAAGGACGAGAGCAGGTCGCGGATGCTCGGCATGTCCTCGAGGTCGAGAGCGGTGCCGATGGCGGCGAACGAGCGGATCTTGTCGGCGTGGGTGAGCTTCTCCGCACCGACTGCCAGGGCGATCTCGGCCGAGCCGGAGGCGATGGCCTGCCAGGCGAGGTGGAATGCGCTCGAAGCCGAGGCACAGGCGTTCTCGACGTTCACGATGGCTGAGCCGAGGATGCCGGTGTGGTGGAGCGCCGACTGGCCGCGGATCATCTCCTGGCCCTGGAGGATCCCGCCCACCGCGTTCCCGAAGGCGGTGAACTCGACCTGCTCGGGGCGAACGCCGGCGTCTGCCAAGGCGTCGCCGACGGCCTCCTCGGCCAGCGACCGCACGCTTCGGTCGAAGAACTTGCCGAACCGTGTCATCCCGGTTCCGACGACCATGACCTCACGCATGATGCTCCTTTGTGGTCGAGCCGGACGTTGTGGTCGAGCCGGACGCCGACCCGTCAGCGTCCCCGGCGGCCAAGCGGTCCCAGGTCGCCGGGGTGACGCCCCGCTCCTTCAACTCGCCGTACTGCACCCGTTGGGTCCCCGTCTTCGGGAGCTCGCCGAGGATCTCGACGTAGCGGGGCACCGCGTAGCGAGCCACCTTCCCCTCGCAGAACTGGGTGAGGTCCTCGGGGGAGACGTGCGCGCCCGGCTTGGGCACGACGACCAGCTTCACCTCGTCCTCGCCCAGTTCCGACGGCACGGCATGGGCAGCCGACTCCTGCACGGCCGGGTGGCTGTTCACCACGGTCTCGATCTCCCAGGCGGAGATGTTCTCGCCCAACCGCCGGATCGACTCCTTCTTCCTGCCCCGGTAGTAGTAGAAGCCGTCCTCGTCCTGGCTGGCCAGGTCTCCGGTGTGGAACCAGCCGCCGCGGTACGCGGCATCGGTGGCGTCGGGAAGCCCGTGGTAGTGGGTGAGCTGACCCTGCGGGTGGCGGAAGACGAGCTGACCGATCTGCCCGGTTGGCACCGGCTCGTCGTCGTCGTCCACCACGGCGAACTCGACACCGGCGATGGGCTTGCCCATGGAGCCGACCCGGCCGTCGCTGTTGAGGAGGATCCCCGGGGCGTCCACCATGCCGAACCACTCGACGAGGCGGAGGCCGAAGCGCTGCTCGAACTCGACCCACCGATCGGGCGGGCATCCGGCCGACAGGACCGTGCGGACCGGGTTGTCGGCGTCATCGGAGCGCTCGGGCTGCTTCAGGAGGATGGAGATCATGCCACCGAGGGCATTGAACTCCACCGCGTCGTAGCGCCGGCAGTCGTCGAAGAAGCGCGACGCGCTGAAACGCTCGGCAAGGGCGAAGCGGGCGTCGAGGACGATGGAGCCGATCATCGAGACGTACAGCGCGTTGCCGTGGAAGAGTGGCAGCGGCGTGTACATCGTCTCGCCGGGCCGGACGCCGGAGGCACCGAGGAGGATGCCGATCGGGCTGGCGTCGTAGGTGCTCGTCACCACGCCCTTGGGCGGACCGGTCGTGCCCGAGGTGTAGAGCATGGCGGCGGCGGCCGGGGCGCTGTCGACGTCGATGACCGGGTCGGTGTCGGCGCCCGACAGCAGCCGGTCGGCGTCCCAGTCGAACCCGCTGCCGGCCGCGCCCCCGACGACCACCGTGTGGGCCAGGTCGGGGCAGCCGGCGCGCGCCTCGGCGAAGCTCGACCGCAACGAGTCCGAGACGATGGCGGCGCGAGCGCCGGAGTCGGCCAGGATGTGGTGGAGGGTGACGCCGCGCTGGGCGGTGTTCACCGGTACCGGCCCAGCTCCGACGAAGAGCAGGCCGAGGTAGGACCAGATGAACTCGGGGCAGTTGTCGAGCAGCATGGCGACCCGGTCGGTCGGACGGACGCCCAGCTCCAGCCAGCCGTTGGCGGCCCGGTTGGCGTAGCGGAGGACCTCGGCCCAGGTGTAGGTCTCGTCCTTGAAGGCGAGCCATGCCGCGTCGGGGTTCGCCCGGGCGCGCTCGCGCACCAGCATCTCGATCGCCGACTGGGCCCGGGTCACCGGCATGCTCCCGCCGTCGTCGCCGGGACCGGTTCGGCCGGGAGGCGCCTGCGAGGGGTGCGGCGGCCGGATCCGCGAGGTAGAGGAACGCTGCCGCCAGCGGGTTGCCGTGCACCGTGGTCGCGCGGCTCGTGCCGGCATCGGAGCTCCGTTCCCGGTGGAGACCCCCGGTCGTTCGCCGCGGCGTCGGCCGGGATGCGGAGCTGCGGGCTTGCCAGCCCGCGGACGCCAGCGCGGTGCCGTTGCGCCCGCAGGACCGGCTGCTCGTCGGGAAGGACCGGCGCGCTCTCCGCAAACATGGCATTCCCCCTGTCGAACGACGACCCGCGCCCACAGCAGACGCCAGGTCCGCGGCGTCGGTCGGCTGTTGCGACCGTGCCGGCGCGGCGACCGGCGCAGCGCGGCCATCACTCCCCGGACCACGGCGCCGACTGGCGCCCTGGTCGCTTGCTGCTCAAACTGGCACCTTCTTGACTACACGTCAAGTAGGTTCATGATGGAAGGCATGACGTGGGGAACCGGTGGGTCGGCGGGACGGGCGCGTCGAGGCCGGCCGGCACCCGTGAACCAGCCCACCGGCGTGCGGCAGGCGCCTGGCGGCGGCGGATCGTGACGGCTCCGCCCGTGACCGGTGGCCGGACGGTGCTCCTCACCGGGGGATTGGGTGGTGCGCATCTCGCTCCAGCCCTGGCTCGCGCCCTCGGTCCGGGCCGCCTGACGGTGGTGGTCAACGTGGGTGACGACCTCGACTGGCACGGCCTGCGGGTCTGCCCGGACCTCGACACCGTGCTCTACTCGCTGAGCGGGCGGCTCGACGCGGAGCGGGGCTGGGGGGTCGTCGACGAGACCTTCGTGGTGCGGTCGGCGCTGCAGGCGCTGGGCGAGCCGGCGTGGTTCGGTGTCGGTGACCGCGACCTGGCCACGCATCTGGTGCGCACGGAGCTGCTGCGGGCCGGCCACACGCTCACCGAGGTCGTCGCCGCGCTGGCCGGACGGGCCTGGGTCTCCGATCCCCTTGTGGTGCCGGCCGCCGACATCCCGTGCCCCACGCACATCGAGCTGGCCGACGGACGTCGGACCGGGTTCCAGGAGTGGTACGTGGGGATGGGCGCAGCGGTGCCGGTGCGGGCGGCGGAGCCGGCCAGCGGGCCGGCCGCCGGTGCCGCGCTCGCCGCGGTCGCAGCGGCGGACGCGGTGGTGCTCGGCCCGAGCAACCCGGTGACGAGCATCGGCACGATCCTGGCGCTCGACGGCATGGCCGAGGCGGTGGCACGCGCTGGCCTGGTGGTGGCGGTCTCGCCGTCGGTCGGGGGGGTGCCGCCGACCGGTGCCGTCGCGCACCACGCCCGGGCCCGCCGGGAGCTGCTCGCAGCCAGCGGGGACGAGGACTCGGCGGCAGGCGTGGCCGGCCACTACGCGCGGTGCTTCCCCGGCCTGGTCGACACGTTCGTGCTGGACGCCGCCGACGCCAGCCTTGCCGCGGAAGTCGCGGCGACGGGGATGCGGCCGGTGCTCGCCAGGGTGCTCGATCCCCGCGGGTTGGCACGAACGGTGGCCGCCGCCTGCAGCGAGAACTGCCCCACGGCCCGCCCACGGCGAGCGGTCCGTCGCCGGCTGACCGGGTAGGGGCGGGGCCCGCACAGCCCCGCTGCGCCGGTCGGCGCCCAGGCCGCCGTGCCCCAGCACCCGGTCCGGTGCCGGGATTGGCACATGCGCAGCGCGCCGATCGGCGGTCGCACTGCCCACTTCGGTCCCCGCCGTCTCGGTTGGGGTCTCGGTCCGGTCACCCGCGAGAGGTGGATCGTGATCGCGGCGCTCGCCGGCCTGTCCACCTGGCTGCAGCGCCGGTACTTGGATACCGGGGCATGACCGGTCGATCAACGGCGTGTGAGCCTTGACGACCGTGTGGTGCTCGGGCGAGGAGGCCGATGGTGGCACCGGGATCGGGGGCACGGTCGAGGAGGGTTGGGGGCAGTTCACCGGGATCTTCACAAACGTGAGCGAACGTGTGTACGCTAGGGCGCGTGAAGCTCGCCGCGTGGGCTCGTTCGTACGGTGTCCA
>JAJZYI010000179.1 GCA_021798135.1 Actinomycetes bacterium
CTGCCGCCGGGGCGGCCCGATGGGCGGCGGCCGCCACCCGCCGGAGCGTGGCGGCCGCCCACCGCCAGGGTGTCCGGGTGCTCGGCGGCCCCGAGCGGGCACGGGCGATCGCCGTCCTCGCCGCCGTCGGTGGGCTGGCCAGCGCCGACGCCGCCACCGTCGGGGCGTCCGCCGCCCAGCTCCGCCACGCCCTGGACATCTCCAACACCGACATCGGCCTGCTCGTCACCCTCAGCGCCACCGTCGGCGCCGTCGCCGCGGTGCCCTTCGGCGTGCTGGCCGACGCCGTCAACCGGACCCGGCTGCTGGCCGCGTCGATCGTGCTGTGGGGCGTCGCCATGGTGTGGAGCGCCACCGTGACGTCCTTCGGCCACCTCCTGTGGGCCCGGCTGGCGCTCGGGCTGGTCACCGCGTCGGCCGGCCCGGCCGTGGCCTCGCTGGTCGGCGACTACTTCCCTGCCGACGAGCGAGGCCGCATCTACGGCTTCATCTCCCTCGGCGAGCTGGTGGGTGCCGGGGTGGGCTTCGTCGTGACCGGCGACATCGCCGCGCTGTCGTGGCGGGCCGCCTTCGTGGTCCTCGCCCTGCCCGCCTTCGCCCTGGCCTGGCTGGTGCTCCACCTCCACGAGCCCCGGCGGGGCGGCGGCGACCTGCTGCCCCGCTCCGCGCCGGAGCCGTCACCGGCCACCGGGGCCGGCGTCGGCGTGCCGGACGCCGGCACGGCCGGACGCGACCAGGCGACCGCGCCCGGTACGACGGCCACCTGGGCCGGGGCCGGCCCCACCGGCGCCGGAACCCGCAGCGGTGCCGGAGCCCGCGCCCACACGACCGCCGACGCGCAGCAGGGGCCACAGGACACCGGCGCCCAGCGCCTGGCGGCGGCGCGCGGCATCCGACCCGACCCCGCCCTGGCCGCCACGGACGCCACGCACCTGGGCCTGCTGGGCGCCACCCGCTACGTCTTCCGGGTCCGGACCAACGTCCTGCTCATCGTGTCGGGCGCCTGCGCGTACTACTTCTTCGCCGGGATGCAGACCTTCGGCCTGGAGTTCGTGGAGGGGCAGTTCCACGTCAACGTGGCGCTGGCCAACCTGCTCATGCTGGCGATCGGTGGCGGCGCCATCGCCGGGGTGCTGATCGGCGGGCGCCTGGGCGACCACCTGCTCGAGCGCGGCCGGCTGAACGGCCGGATCCTGGTGGCGGCGGTCGCCGGCGCGGCCACCGCCGTCCTGTTCGTCCCCGCGCTCACCAGTCGCAGCATCCTGACGGCGCTCCCCTACGTCGTGGTCGCCGCCGCGGCCCTGTCGGCGCAGAACCCGCCGATCGACGCGGCCCGGCTCGACATCATGCCGTTCCAGCTGTGGGGTCGGGCCGAGGGCATCCGGACCTTCGTCCGCACCGCCGCCCAGGCGCTCGCCCCGGTCGTCTTCGGCGGGATCTCGGACCTCCTCGGCGGCGGGCACGAGGGCCTGCGGTGGACCTTCGCCATCATGCTCGTCCCCCTGGGCGCCAGCGCGGTGCTGCTGTTCCGGGCGCTGCGGACCTACCCCACCGACGTCGCCACGGCGGCCGCCGTCGGCCACCGGTAGGCACGGGGGGCAGGCCCGCCGCCGGGGTCCGGTCAGCCGGCGGCCAGCGCGGCGACGGCGTCGTTGAACAGCGCCGAGGGGCGCATGACCGCCTCGCACCTCGCCGGGTCCGGCTGGTAGTAGCCGCCGAGGTCGACGGGCGAGCCCTGCACCGCCACCAGCTCGTCGGCGATGGCCTGCTCGTGCTCGGCGAGGGTGGCCGCCAGGCCGCCGAACCGCGCGGCGAGCTCGGGGTCGTCGGACTGGCCGGCGAGCTCCTGGGCCCAGTACAGCGCCAGGTAGAAGTGGCTGCCCCGGTTGTCGATGCCGCCCAGGCGGCGGCTCGGGGAGCGGTCGAGGTCGAGGAAGGTGGCGGTGGCCCGGTCCAGGGTGTCGGCGAGCACCTGGGCCCGCGCGTTGCCGGTGTGCTCGGCCAGGTGCTCCAGGCTGGCGCCGAGCGCCAGGAACTCGCCCAGGCTGTCCCAGCGCAGGTAGTTCTCCTTCACCAGCTGCTGGACGTGCTTGGGCGCCGAGCCGCCGGCGCCGGTCTCGAACAGGCCGCCGCCGGCGATGAGCGGCACCACGGACAGCATCTTGGCGCTGGTGCCCAGCTCCATGATGGGGAACAGGTCGGTCAGGTAGTCGCGCAGGACGTTGCCGGTGACCGAGATCGTGTTCTCACCCCGGCGGATCCGCTCGAGCGACCGGGCGGTGGCCTGCTCCGGCGCCATGACGGAGATGTCGAGCCCGTCGGTGTCGAGCTCGGCCAGGTACCTGCGCACCTTGCCGATCAGCACGGCGTCGTGGGCGCGGTCCTGGTCGAGCCAGAAGACGGCCGGGTCGCCGGTCACCCGAGCCCGGTGCACCGCCAGCTTCACCCAGTCCCGGATGGCGACGTCCTTGGCCTGGCACATGCGGAAGATGTCGCCGCGCGACACGGGCTGCTCCAGCACCACGGCGCCGGCCTCGTCGACGACGCGGACCGTGCCGTCGGCGGGCATCTCGAAGGTCTTGTCGTGGCTGCCGTACTCCTCGGCGGCCTTGGCCATGAGCCCGACGTTGGGCACCGAGCCCATGGTGGCCGGGTCGTAGGCCCCGTGGGCCCGGCAGTCGTCGATCACCACCTGGTAGACGCCGGCGTAGCTGCTGTCGGGTATCACGGCCAGGGTGTCGGCCTCGGCGCCGCCGGGTCCCCACATGTGGCCGGAGTTGCGGATCATCGCCGGCATCGAGGCGTCCACGATCACGTCGCTCGGCACGTGCAGGTTGGTGATGCCCCGGTCGGAGTCGACCATGGCGAGCTCGGGCCCCGACGCCAGCTCCGCCTCGAACGCCGCCCGGATGGCGTCCCCGTCGGGCAGGCCCTGGAGCCCGCCGAGCAGCGCGCCGAGCCCGTCGTTGGGGTTGAGCCCGGCTGCAGCCAGCGCGTCGCCGTAGCGGGCGAACGTCTCGGGGAAGAACGCCCGGACCACGTGGCCGAAGATGATCGGGTCGGAGACCTTCATCATGGTGGCCTTCAGGTGGACCGAGAACAGCACGCCCTCGCGGGCCGCCCGCTCGCGCTGCTCGGCCAGGAAGGCCCGCAGCGCCGCCACCCGCATGACCGAGGCGTCGACGACCTCGCCGGCGTCGACCGGCACCGCGTCGCGCAGCACGGTGGTGCCGGTGCCCGTCACCAGCTCGATCCGCAGCGACCCGGCCTCGGCGACGACGGCCGAGCGCTCGGTGGAGCGGAAGTCGTCGGCGCCCATGTGGGCCACGTTCGTCCTCGACTGGGGGCTCCAGGGGCCCATGTGGTGGGGATGGGTCCGCGCGTAGTGCTTGACGGCGGCAGGTGCTCGGCGGTCCGAGTTGCCCTGCCGCAGCACCGGGTTGACGGCGCTCCCCTTCACCCGGTCGTAGCGGGCGCGCACGTCGCGCTCCTCGTCGGTGGCCGGCTCGTCGGGGTAGTCGGGCAGCGCGTACCCGTGAGCCTGCAGCTCGGCGATGGCGGCGCGCAGCTGGGGGACCGAGGCGGAGACGTTGGGCAGCTTGACGATGTTCGCCTCGGGCTTGCCGGTCAGCTCGCCCAGCTCGGCCAGGGCGTCGGCGACCCGCTGGTCCTCGGTGAGGTGGTCGGGGAACTGGGCGAGGATCCGGCCGGCCAGCGAGATGTCACGCGTCTCGACCTCGATGCCGGCGGTCGCCGCGTAGGCGCGCACCACCGGCAGGAGCGAGTAGGTGGCCAGCATGGGCGCCTCGTCCGTGTGCGTGTAGATGATCGTCGATCCAGGCACCGCTGCCCCTTTCACATCGGGTTCCTTCGTCAACGTAGCCACCGGCGCGTGCCTGGCGCCCATCCGGGCCCCGGCGCGGCCGTGCCCGGCGCGCGCGGCGCCGCTCCCGCCGGTATCGTGCCGGCCGATGGCGCCGCCCTCGCTCCAGGTCCAGACGGTGCTGTACGGCAACCCCCCGGGCGACGTCGAGCGCTTCGTCGGCTCCATGGCCGTGGCCGCCGCGCGTGCCCGGGCGGCCGGCGCCGTCGGCCAGGTGTCGCTCGCCATCGGCGACTGCTCGCCGGCGCCGGTGCTCGACCGGGCGGCGATCGTGGCCCGTCACGGGCCGGCGTTCGACCGGGTCGACTACGTCCACTTCGGAGAGAACCTCGGCTCGGCCGGCGGGCACAACCGGCTGTTCGGCTCCCTGGCGGCCGACGTCGCCATCGTGTCGAACGCCGACGGGTACGCCTCCCCCCTGCTGGTGACGGAGCTGCTGGCGCCGCTCGGCGACCCGGACGTGGGGATCGTCGAGGCCCGGCAGGTCCCCCTGGAGCAGCCCAAGGCCCACGACCCCACCACCGGCGACACGAGCTGGGCTTCGGGCTCGTGCCTGGCGGTCCGCGCCGAGGTCGTCGAGGCCACCGGCGGCTTCGACCCGTCGCTGTTCTTCCTGCACCTCGACGACGTCGACTTCTCGTGGCGGGTGCGCCTGGCGGGATGGCGGGTCGTGCACCGCCCCGCCGCCGCCTTCTTCCACGACAAGCGCCTGGGCCCTGCCGGGGACCTGCAGGCCAGCGACGCCGAGCTGCGCCACAGCGCCGAGGCGTGGGTCCTCCTGCCGTGGCGGTACTCGCGCCGTGACGTGGCCGAGGTGATGCTCGCCCGCCTGCAGGCCTCGGGAGATCCGCGGTTCCGGGAGGCCGCCGAGCGACTGCTCGAGCGCCAGCGGGCCGGCGACCTGCCCGAGCCGATCGATCCCGAGGGCCGGGTGGCCATGTTCGCGCTGCCCCACTACGCCTTCGCTCCCCACCGCTTCACCTGGTAGGCGGCACCCGGCCCACCCGTGGAGGGCGGCCCAGGCCATCCCCCCGGCAGCACCCCGGACGCCGCCGGCCTCCCGGTCACCTGGCCGGCACGGCCCCCTCCTCGGCGCCGGCGGGCGCCGGCTGCTCCCTGCCGGGCGGCGCCGCCTCCTCGGGGAACGGGTTGTTCGGCAGCCACACGCCGCTGAGCCGCTGGAGCAGCAGCTCCTCGTCGAGGGCGTCCCACCGGTGCAGCTGGTCGGGCGCCCACAGGAAGCTGGTGCCCTCGTCGTACTCGTCGTACTGCACGTGCCAGCCCATGCCCCGCTCCTCGGGGCTCCAGCGCGGCTTGCGGTCGGTGAAGAGCTTCTGCCGGGCGTGCGCCGCGGAACGCAACGGGTAGTGGCGCATCAGGAACTTGTAGGGGAACACCCGGCGCCCGTCGAACTCCACCCGGTGGCCCCCGGTCTCGGCGTTGACCGGCTTGGTGGCCTGCTGCGGGCGCCACGCCCGCAGCAGCGTGAAGTGGGCGGGCAGCGCGCCGAACTCGAACCACTCGAAGCTGGTCACCACGTCGTCGCCGGGCTGCCACGTGTCGGCCACCGGCCGGAACTCGACGGCGGTGTTGTCGACGCAGTTGAAGCCGAAGTGCTGGGCCACCCACAGGCCCTGGCGCAGGCCCATCCCGGGCCAGGCCGAGCCGTGGATCTCGTCGCAGTCGTGGTGCACCACCCAGTCGGCCCCCGACTCGTGGGCGACCTCGCCGACGCGGTACAGCAGCTGGCGGAGCTCGAAGTAGGGGCTCGGCCCGTCCTCGGGGAACCGCTCCACCGTCACCCGCCCCGACGGCAGGTAGCGCTCGACGATGGCGGGCGTGGCGTCGGTGGACCAGTTGTCGATGACGTGCACCCGGATCCCCCCGGCCACCAGCCGGTCGAGCGTCTGGGCCATCATGCCGGCCTCGTTGTAGGCGGTGACGATGGCCAGGACGTCGAAGGCGACGGGCGGCTCGCCCGCCGCCGCCGGGGACCAGCGGTCCCACACGGTGAACGGCTCGCCCGGGCCGCCCGGACGGGCCCGGGCGGTGCCCCGCCACTGCGGCTGCAGGCCGGTGCGACGGGCGAAGCGACGCTCGGCGTAGGTCGAGCGGCGACCGGCCACCACCGCGACGCCGGCGTCGGCCGGCACCCGGCGCAGCGGCTCCCACCGCCCGACCACCGCCACCGCCGGGCCGTCCGGCCCGAGCTGGCGGCGCAGGTAGGCGGCGAAGCTGACCAGCATGCCGTGGGGCGCGTCGGCGGGCGGCATGGCCCGACTATAGGCGGGGGCCTGCGCGCCCCCGCAGGCCACGGCCCGCCACCGCGGGCACCGGTATAGTCGCCGCGGTGGACGACGACGGCGCCAGACGGGCGGCGGGTCCCGCCGGCGGCGCACCGGCAACGCCGACCCCACGGTGAGCGACCGGAGCGCTCCCCTGGGCCCGGCCCCGCTGCCACCGGGCACACCGCTCGGAGCCCTGCTCGGCGAGCTGCCCGGGCGTGCAGCCGGTGCCGCCACCGGTACCGCCCCGGTCGGGAGCGGAGGCGAGCCGTTCCTCACCGTGGTGGTGCGGACCGGCGGCACGCGGCCGGCCACCTTGGACGACCTGCTGCTCGCTCTCGCCGCCCAGACCTGCGACGCCTTCGAGGTCGTGGTGACGGCCTCCGGCCCGCCGGCGGCAGCGGCGGCCTCCGCGGCGGTGGAGGCCTTCGAGGCGTCGTTCCGGGGCCGGGTGCGCGTCCTCGGCACGCCGGCGGGCGGGCAGCCGGCCGGAGCGGGAGCGGCGGCCTCGGCTGCGTCGCGGGGCGTCGCGGCCGCCAGGGGGCGGTACGTGGCGGTGCTCGACGACGACCAGGTGCCCTTCGGCCATTGGGTGGAGCTGCTGCGCGGGGCCGCGGGCGGGCGGCCCGGAGCGGTCGTGCGGCTGGCGGTGGCCACCCAGCAGGTCGTGGCCACGCCCGGGCGCTGGCGACGGGCGGAGGCCGTCTCGCGAGCAGCGCGTGCCGACGGCGGCGCCGTCGCCGTCGACGCCTACGACGTGACGGCCCGACCGGCCGTGCGGCAGGCGCCGGCCGCCGATCTCCTCGACCTGCTGGCGGCGGCGCCCGAACCCGTCTGCGGCTTCGCCGTGCCGCGGTACGCCTTCGCAGACCTGGGCGTGCGTTTCGAACCCGCCCTGGGCGCCGACGCCGACTGGCTGGCCGTGCTGCGCGCCGTGCAGTGGTGCGGCCTGCACACCGTCGACGAGGTCGGCCTGCTGCGGCGGGTGTGGAGGGACGGCGCCAGCGACGGCACCGCACCCGGTGGCGCTCCGCTCGCCGAGCGCCGGGCCCGGGTCCTCGCCGCGCTCGACTCCGAGGCGCTGCTCCTG
>JAJZYI010000180.1 GCA_021798135.1 Actinomycetes bacterium
TGGCGGCCGGCGGCGGGAGCCCCGCCGACGTGCCGTCGCCAGCCGCGGCTCCGGCAGCGGCAGCGCTCGCCGGCCGGTGGTCCGCGGCGGAGGCCGCCGCCGCCGGGGTCCTCGGCGCCCTGCTGCACCGCGGTGCGCCGCTGAGCGAGCCGCTGGTGGCCCGGACCGTGCTGGCGGCCGCCCGGCCCGAACAGGTGGTGGTGCTGTCGTCGTCGATGCCGGTGCGCGACGTGGAGTGGTACGGGGCACCGAGGTTGGCGCCGCCGGCGGTCCTGGCCAACCGGGGCGCCAACGGCATCGACGGCGTCGTGTCGACGGCCATGGGCGTCGCCCTCACCGGGCGGCCGGTCGTGGCGCTGGTCGGTGACCTCGCGTTCCTCCACGACCTGACGGCGTGGGTGCGGCCTGCCGGCGTGACCGAGCCGGACTGCACGGTCGTCGTGGTCGACAACGGGGGCGGCGGCATCTTCTCGTTCCTGCCGCAAGTCGACGCGCTCGACGCCGCCACGTTCACCGCGCTGTTCGCCACGCCCCAGGCCGTCGACGTCCCGGTGGTCGCCCGCGGCCTCGGCGTGGCGGTCACGGAGGTCGACGGGGCAGCCGACCTGGCCGAGCTGGTGGCCGGCACGGGGACCGGCGACGGGTCCGGGCTGCGGGTGCTGGTGGCCCGGGTGCCGGGACACGATGCCAACGTGCGCACCCACCAGGAGGTGCACGCGGCCGTGGCCTCGGCCGTCGCGGCGGCGCTCGGCCGCTGACCTCGCCGGAGGTCCTTCGGCGTCGGGAGGCAGCCGCCGGTGCCGTGCTGGCGATGGCCGGTGCGGCTCGCTGGACGGCCGGTGCGGCTCGCTGGACGGCCGGTGCGGCTCGCTGGACGGCCGGTGCGGCTCGCCGCACCGCGTCCGGGCTGATACGTTTACGTGAACGGAAGGTCTTGGTCGGCCGACCGGCGCGGCCCGTCCGGCCGGTCGGCCAGCGCCGCCCTGTGGAACCGCGTCACCGGGTGGCGCCCGCCCTGTCCCCGGCAACGGAAGGTCCAGCATGAGCGCCGACCGCACGGCACTGCCCGCCCACCACGATCGGGACCGCTACAAGTGGGTCGTCCTGTCCAACACCACGCTCGGCGTGCTCATGGCGACGATCGACCTGTCGATCATGCTGATCGCGCTGCCCGACATCTTCGTCGGGATCCACATCGACCCGCTCCACCCGGGCAACAGCTTCTACCTGCTGTGGATGATCCTGAGCTTCATGGTGGTGAGCAGCGTCCTGGTCGTGAGCCTGGGCCGGCTCGGGGACATGTTCGGCCGGGTCAGGATGTACAACCTCGGCTTCGCCGTCTACACCGCCTTCTCCCTCTTCCTGAGCGTCACGTGGATGAGCGGCCGGGGGGCGGCCCTGTGGCTGGTGCTGATGCGCATCGGCCAGGGCGTGGGCGCCGCCTTCCTCATCGCCAACTCGTCGGCGATCCTGACCGACGCCTTCCCCGAGCACCAGCGTGGCATGGCGCTCGGGATCAACCAGGTCGCGGGCATCAGCGGGTCGTTCATCGGCCTGGTGCTGGGCGGCATCCTGGCCCCGGTCCAGTGGCGCCTCATCTTCCTGGTGTCGGTGCCGATCGGGCTGTTCGGCACGGTCTGGGCCTACCGGAAGCTGCGCGAGGTCCCGCGCCGGGCCCACGCCCGCATCGACTGGCTGGGCAACGTGACCTTCGCGCTGGGCCTCATCGGCGTGATGGTCGGCATCACCTACGGGATCCAGCCCTACGGCGGCCACACCATGGGCTGGACCAGCCCCGTGGTCGACGCCCTGCTCGCCGGGGGCGCCGCGCTGCTGGCCGCGTTCGCGGTGATCGAGACGCGGGTGCCCGATCCCATGTTCCGCCTGTCGCTGTTCCGGATCCGGGCCTTCACCGCGGGCAGCCTCTCCACCCTCCTGGCGTCCATCGGCCGGGGCGGGCTCATGTTCATGCTCATCATCTGGCTGCAGGGCATCTGGCTGCCCGAGCACGGCTACAGCTTCGCCCGGACCCCCCTGTGGGCGGGGATCTACATGCTGCCGCTCACCGCCGGGTTCCTGCTGGCCGGACCGATGTCGGGCGTCCTGTCGGACCGCTTCGGCTCCCGGCCCTTCGCGTCGGGCGGCATGCTCGCCGCCGCCGCGTCGTTCGGCCTGCTCGAGCTGCTGCCCGTGAACTTCCCGTACCCGCTCTTCGCCCTGCTGCTGCTCATGAACGGCCTGGCGATGGGAGCGTTCGCCGCCCCCAACCGGGCCGGCGTCATGAACAGCCTGCCGCCCCAGCACCGCGGCGTCGGGTCCGGCATGAACTCGACCTTCCAGAACGCGGCGCAGGTCCTCTCCATCGGCATCTTCTTCACCCTCATGATCGTGGGCCTGTCGTCGTCGCTGCCGCAGACGCTCACCGCGGGCCTGGTCCGCCAGGGGGTGTCGCCGGCGGTGGCGGCCCGGGTGGCCCACCTGCCGCCGGTGTCCGTCCTGTTCGCCGCCTTCCTCGGCTACAGCCCGATGAAGCACCTGCTCGGTCCGGCCGCGCTGGCGGCCCTGCCGGCGAGCCGCCGGGCGGTGGTGACGGGCCGGCAGTTCTTCCCGGCGCTCATCACCGGTCCCTTCCGCAACGGGCTGCACGAGGCCTTCCTGTTCGCCACGGTGGCGTGCCTGGTCGCGGCGGGCGCCTCGTGGCTGCGCGGCGGCAAGTTCGTCTACCGCGAGGGCGGTGCTGCCCGTGACGCCGGCGAGCATGCCGCCCGCCCGGGGGTCCCCGCAGGCGCGGCCGTCCCGGCTGCGGGCGTCCCGGCGCCGGCGCTGGCCACCAGGCAGGCCGATCCCGGCGGCAGCCCGGCGGTCCAGGGCCCGTCGGGCGGCGGGTAGCGCGCCGGTCCCGGGCCCGTCGGGCGGCGGGCGGCGGTGCCTCAGCCGCCGGCCAGGAGCCGGGCGAGGTCGTCGGCCGCCGCCTCGACCAGCCGGCACAGCAGGTCGAGGCGGCGCTCGGCATCCGGCTCCTCCAGCAGCCGCTGGCGGTCCGCGGCCCCGACAGGGGCCAGGTCGCAGACCTGCCAGGCTGCCACGGCGGGATCGTCGGCCAGGCGGAGGGTCGCCGGGAGCGCCGGCCCGTGACCCAGCTCGGAGCGCAGCGCGTGGGCGCGCCGGACGGCCGCCGTCGCCCGCTGGACCGACGCTGTCGTGGGCGCCGGGTCCTCGGCGGGCCCGGTGGTGACCTCGGCCCGCGGGTAGGGGTCGTCGGCGAGCCACTGGCGCACCACCAGGCGCTCCCGGCCGCTCGTGACGAGGGCGAAGCGGCCGTCGGGCAGGTTGGCGGCCTGGTCGATACGCGCCACGGTGCCCACGGAGCACCGGCTGTCGCCGCCGCCCACCTCGGACCCGCGGGCGATCAGGACCACGCCGAAGCGGCGATCACCTGCCATGCAGTCCCGGGTCATCTGCCGGTAGCGGGGCTCGAAGACGTGCAGGGGCAGCAGGCCGTGGGGGAAGAGCACCGCCTGCAGCGGGAACATCGGCAGGATGCGGCCGTGACCGCCCCCACCGGGCCCCCCGGACCCCGGGCTTCGCGGCGCGCCCGGTCCCCGGTGGTCGGCACCGCCGGTGCCCGGACCGTCGCCGTTCGTCACCGTGCCGCCCCGCGGGTGGTCATGGCGGGGCTGCGCCGGCGGTCACGGCGCGACCGCGCCGCGGGTGGTCATCGCGGGGCAGCCCGGTCTGCGGCCGCGAGCTCGTCGGCGTCCAGGCACCACGACGCGGCCCGGGCGTTGGCCCGGACCTGCTCTGGCGTCGTGGCGCCGACGATCACCGACGCCACCCCAGGCTGGGCGACGAGCCAGGCGACGGCGAGCTCGCCGACCGTGTGGCCGGCCGACTCGGCGACCGCGGCCAGGCGGTCGACGGTGGCGATGTTCTCCGGTGTGGCGACGGTGGAGAAGCGGGGGAGGCGCTCGAACCTGCTGCCGGCGGGGTACGGTCCTCCGGCCCCGTACTTGCCGGTGAGCAGGCCGGAGGCGAGGGGGTAGTACGGCACCACGCCCATGCCTGCCCGCCGTGCCTCGGGGACCAGCTCGTCCTCGGCCTGGCGGGCCAGGAGGTTCCAGTGCAGCTGTGCGGCGCACGGTGCCGTCCAGCCCCGCTCGGCGGAGACCTCGGCCGCACGGCGGATGTCCGCGGGCGCGTAGTTGGAGCAGCCGGTGAAGCGCGCCTTGCCGGCGCGGACCAGCCCGTCGAGCGCCTCGACAGCCTCGTCGACGGGGGCTTCCGGGTCCCGGTGGTGCTCGTAGTACACGTCGACGCGGTCGGTCCCCAGGCGACGGAGCGTCGTGTCACATCCCTCTTCGATCCGCCGAGCGAGGTCACCCGGCCGCCACGGCACGCCCTGCGGTCGCCGGAGCACCTTGCTCGCGATGACGACCTCGTCGCGCCGGCGGCCGAGGGCAGCGCCGAGCATCTCCTCCGACTGCCCGCCGCCGTAGCCCTCGGCGGTGTCGAAGTGCGTGATGCCGGCGTCGAGCGCCGCGCCGACGACGGCCCGGGCCCCGGTCGCGTCGATCGCCATGCCGAAGTTGTTGCACCCCAGGCCGACGACGGAGACCGCCGGGCCGTCGGTGCCGAGCGGGCGCTGCTGCATGGAGGTCCTCCTGTCGTGGTCGTCGGGCCGCGACCTCCGCCACGGGCTGCGAGCGGGACGCCGGTGCGGCCAGCCAGGCCTCGATGACCGCCGCTGGCGGCACGGTAGCGCGTGCACCCGATCTTCCGGGCCCGCCCTGGTACGGGCCCGAGCCGGGGGCGGCCGCCGGCCCCCGGCTCGGGCGCCGCGGCGGGAGCGGGCATCCCCGCGCCGGGGCGTCGCCGACCGGCGTGCCGGGGTGCGGTCGGCGCAGGCGGGCGCCGTGCCGGGGTGCGGTCGGCGCAGGCGGGCGGCGGCGCTAGCCTTCTGGGGACCCGGCCCGTCGCACCGGCCGGGTGAACCGGCCGCCAGATGGTCGGCCGCGCCACGGATGCCGTGCGCTCGCCGCGGGCCGACCGGGCCTGCCGCGTGCGGTGACGAAGGGACCGGGACCTGCCCCCATGTTCTACGTGATCTCGCTGGTGCTGCTGGCAGTGGTCCTGGCAGCGGGCATGGCCGGCCTCTTCGGCGGCAGGCGCCGGCGCTCCCCGAGCGGCCTGGCCGTCTCTCCGCCCGGGACCGCCGCTGCCTCGCCGGCGCCAGGAGCGAGCGTGCGGATCCGGCCACGCCCGGCCGGCGACGCCGGGTCGCCGGCGCCTGGCGCCCGGGCTCGCCGAAGTCCTCACCCGGTACGACGCCGGCTTTTACGCGCAGGTCTTCCTCTTTGACGAATACGAGGTGGCGCGACTCCCCCTGGGACCCAGCCCCCGGGTGCTCGACGTCGGCGCCAACATCGGCCTTTTCAGCTGGCGCGTGGCGCGCAGCCACCCCGGGGCCCGCATCCTCGCCCTGGAGCCCCAGTCCGAAAACTGCGCCCGCCTGCGCCAGTTGGTGGCGGCGACGGGCATCGACGCGCAGGTCTATCCCGGCGCCTGCGGGGCCAGTGCCGGCCGAGCCACGCTGCACCTGCGCAGCAGCGTGACCCACTCTCTGGACCCGGCCTGGCACCTGGATCTGGCGGAAGGCGGCGCGGCGGCGCGCAGCGAGCAGGTCGAGGTGACGACGGTGGACGCCGTTTGCGACCGCCAGGGCATCGAGCGCATCGACCTCTTGAAGGTGGACGTCGAAGGCGCCGAAGTCGACGTGCTGCGCGGCGCCCACGCCATGCTGCCGCGCACCCGCTTCGTCGTGCTCGAATACCACAGCCCAGACCGCCGGGCCGCCGCCGCCGCGCTGCTGACCGCCGCGGGCTTCCGCTACCGCGACAAGTCCTTTTGGGGCCTGGCCGCCGGCAACGAGGGGGAGGGGTTGCTGCTGGCCGCCCGACCCGGCGCGCCGGTCTGAGAAAGCCGACATCCCCCGGCCCTTATCGGCCCGGACCGCCCGCGACCGGCGGCAGCGGCTCCGGCACCGGCTGGCGGCGGTGAAAACCGGTGAGCAGGGCGTAGTCCGCCTGACGCAGCAGGGCGGCCGCCTGGGATGCCCCGCGCGCGATGTGCTCCGGGCGGTGGGCGTCGGCGCCGAAGGTGATCGCCGCGCCGGCACGGCGGCACCAGGTGAGCAGGGCCGCCTGCAGGTCGGGGGAGGCGACCACGTCGGCGCCGTTGAGCTCGATGGCCACGCCGGTTTGCGCCGCCGCCGACAACACGGGCCGCAGGCACTGCTCCAGGTACGGGGGAGGGGGCACGAAGCGGCTCAGCCGCAGCGGGTGCGCGAGGATGTCGCACCCGGCGCTTCGCACCGCGTCCTCCAGCAACTCCGCGTAGCGCCGCCACAACCGCCAACCCTCCGCGAGGTCGGGCGCCTGCAGCCGCTGCAGCACACAACCCCCGACCGCGTGCACCGAAACGAGCAGGAAGTCCCAGGGCACGCCGGCGCATACCTCGCCGAGTGCCTGCTGGCGGTCCGGCAGGAAGTCGACCTCCAATCCGAGGCGGACCGCGACATCGGACGAGGCGCGGCCGGCCACCGCACCGGCATACGCGCTCAGACCGAGCAGCGGTCCCTCCAGGGCGGCCTCCGGAATCCACGCCCGCCCTTCACGCAACTGAAAGATGTGCTCCGAGATGCCGAGCACCGCCAGACCCGCGGCCGCGGCGGCGGCGAGCATCGCGTCCAGGCCGCTTGCGGCGATGTGGGTGTGGTAGCTGTGGGGCATGGGTGCCGAAGGCGCCGTCACGGCTGTTCGGCACCACTGAGCGCCCCCGGAGGCAGCACGACGTGGGCGGCCAGATCCAGCCTCCAGCCGGTGGGCGCCACCCGGGTATACACGCCTCCAAGCGGGGCGTCTTCCGGGCGCTGGGCCCTGGCGTAACCCCGTAGCGGCACCGGCCCACCGCCCACGGCGAGCACCGTCCCCGCCCGAACCTCCGCCTGCCAACCGGGCCGCACCAAGAGCGCTCCGCGGTCGTCGAGCAGGAGGGCCTGCAGGCCGCCGGTCAACGCGGTGCCGAACACGGAGGCGATGCGGCCCGCCGCGTGCGCCCCGGTGGCGACCAGCGTCCCGGGGATCAGGCCGAGTCCGCGCCGCCGGCCGCCGCCCGCCGACGCCGCCCGCTCGCCGCGTTCCTCCTCGCGGCCCAGGGCCCACTCCCCCGCCGCGGTGGCGGCC
>JAJZYI010000181.1 GCA_021798135.1 Actinomycetes bacterium
GTGGCGCCGCCACCGGCACGGGCCCGGCGGCGTCCCCCGGCGAGCGGTGATCCGGCGGCACGGTGAACCGGTCGGCCAACCCCGACGGGGCGACCCGGGTCCTCGTGGTCGACGACGAGGAGTCGTACCGCGAGGCGCTCCAGATCGGCCTGCGGACCGAGGGCTTCGACGTCGACGTCGCCGCTGACGGGCCCGAGGGGCTGCGCCTGTTCTCGGAGCGCCCACCGGACATCGTCCTGCTGGACGTGGTGCTCCCGGGCATGTCCGGCACCGACGTGTGCCGCCGGATGCGGGCACGGGCGCCGGTGCCGGTGATCATGGTGAGCGCCCTCGACAGCGAGGTCGACGTCGTCGTCGGCCTGGAGGTCGGCGCGGCCGACTACGTGACCAAGCCGTTCCACCTGCGGGAGCTGGTGGCCCGCATCCAGGCCGTCCTGCGCCGGGTGGCGCCCCCGCCGGGCTACGGCGACCACGGGCCGGGCGCCGGCCAGGCCGCCGAGGTCGTGACCGTCGGGCCGCTCTCCGTGGACCTGGGGCGCCGGGTCGTCACGGTCGACGGGGAGCCCGTCTACCTGTCGCGGCGCGAGTTCGACCTGCTGGCGTGCCTGGTGTCGCCGGTCGGGCAGGTCTGGACGCGCGACGAGCTGATCGACCGGCTCTGGGCGGGACGAGACCTGGCCGACACCCGCACGCTCGACACGCACATCCGCCGCCTGCGCATGAAGCTCGAACCCGACCCGGCGCGGCCCCGCTACCTGCGCACCGTGCGCGGGGTGGGCTTCCGCCTGGACGCGGCACCCCTCGGCGCCGACGCTGGCCTGCCGGCCGGCAGCGCCTGACGCCGCGCGGCTCAGGCCTGTGCCGGCGGGTCGGCCGCCGGCCGCTCGCCGTCCCCCCCGCCCGCGACCTCCGGGTCGCCGCGCCACATGGGCTGACGGGGCCGGTCGAACAGCACCTCGACCGGCTCGCCCCGCAGCGCGCTGAAGACGTGCGAGCCCCAGCGCTCGGCCCCGGCGAGCGGCTGCGGCAGCGCGTCGGGGGCGAACCAGCCGACGTCCGCGCACTCGAGCGGGTGGGCTTCGAGCTCGCCACCCACCGCCCGGCAGTGGAAGACGAGGGAGTAGAAGGGCATGCGGGTGAACCCCAGCCGCAGGCCGTCGAGCACCGCGATCAGGCGGAGGGGCTCGACCTCGATGCCGGTCTCCTCCAGCACCTCCTTCACGACCACCTCGGCTGCCGAGTACCCGACGTCGGCCCAGCCCGTCGGGTACAGCCACACGCCGGAGTCGGCCCGCTTGATGAGCAGGATCTCCCCCCGGTCGTTGCCCACGGCGGCGCCGACCGCCACCTTGGGCGTGACGTACCCGGGCACGCCACGCCCGACGGAGGCCAGCCACTCCTCGACCGTCCCGCCCGCGTCCTCGGCGCCGCCCGAGCCCCGGTCGGCTGCCACCTGGATGTCGGCAGCGACGCGCAGGACCTCCTCGAACCGCTCCCGCTCGTACAGGTTGTCGGAGAACCCGAGGCCGGTGCGGGCGATCGCGGCCAGGCTCTGGCTCCACCGCAGGAGCTGGCGGGGCGACACCGGTGTGTCCACGTCGCGACGCTACCGTACGGACCCCGCCGGCGGCGCGGTCGGCGCGTCACGGCAACGGCCTCCGGTGCCCGCCAGCGCACCGTGGCGGTGGCTTGTGGTGCCCGCCGGGGCACCGTGGCAGTCGCTTGCGGTTCCCGCCGGGGCACCGTGGCGGCGCCCGCCGGCGCACCGCGGCGGTCGGCCGGCCCACGCCGGGGCGGACCCCGCAGGGCGGGGTGCGACGGGGGCTTCGCGCGCCTGCCCGGCGAAGGGCCCCGCCATACGCAACAATGGCGCATGGCCGTGCACGCCGACTGCCGCCACTACGTCATGCAGACGACGGGGCGAGGGGAGAAGCTCGAGCGCTGCAAGGTCGACGCCAACGAGCACCTGCCGTTCGCCTGCCCCGAGGGCTGCATCTTCTACGAGCCGCGCCGCGTGTCGCAGGCGGGGTGGCAGGTGGCACCGCCACCGGGCGAGCCGGGCAGCTGAGCCGGCTCGCCCGGCCCTCGGGCGGCAGGCTCTCAGGTCGCCGGCTCGGCGAGCACGCGGGGTACGGGGCTGCCCAGGGCGTCCGGCGTAGCCGGCGGGACGTCGCCCAGCCCGCCCGCCTCCCAGAAGTCGAGGACCTGCACGGCGTTGGCCCAGCCGGCGGCCATCAGGGCCGGGGTCGCCGAGAAGTCGTCGTAGCGGGCCACCGGCTCGGTGTCCACGGTGAGCACCACCACCTCCACGCCTGGTGGGAGCGCCTGCAGCTCGCGGGTGAAGCGGGCGTGGATGGCGATGAAGAAGCCCGACAGGACGGCCTCGACCGGCCGGCGATGGAGCTGCGGGGTGTAGCGCAGCGGCCCGCAGAGCAGGACGAACACCCGACGGGCCCCGCCCTCGATGGCCCGTCCGATGGGGACGTTGTCCACGACGCCACCGTCGATGAGCGGCTCGCCGTCGATCACCACCGGGGGGAGCAGCGCCGGGAGCGCCGCCGACGCGAGCACCGCCTCGACGACGGGGCCGCGGTCGAACCAGCGGACCTGGCCGTGGGCCAGGGAGGTGGCGACCACCTGCAGCGGGACCGCTGCGTCCTCGATGCGCTCGTACTCGAGCGAGCTGGCCACCAGGCGGCGGAGGCCCGAGTTGTCGTGGACGGCAGGCCGGGTCTGGAAGAAGCGCCACGGAGCGGGGATCCTGCCCTGGGGGAACACGTCCTCGCGCGTGACTCGCTGCCACACCGACGCGAGCACGGCGACGCCGGACGCGTCCGGGCTCCCGGCGAACCCGGCGGCGTTGATGGCGCCCACGGACGAGCCGTAGACGGCGTCGGGGACGATGCCGCGGGCGGTGAGTGCCTGGAGCATCCCGATCTGCGCGGCGCCACGGGCCCCGCCGCCGGCCAGGACGAAGGCGGTGGGCACC
This sequence comes from Actinomycetes bacterium, assembly GCA_021798135.1. Lineage (GTDB taxonomy): Bacteria > Actinomycetota > Acidimicrobiia > Acidimicrobiales > UBA8190 > JAJZYI01. Next base: position 2,990 of record JAJZYI010000181.1, read on the forward strand.
GGCCGGCCGGGGCGCAGGGGCCGGGCCACCCGGTCCCACGGCCGCACGGGGCCCCGGAAGACGGCCCCCGGATACTGGAGCCGGCGATCGGCGGGCGTGGCGTGGCCCGATCCGGCCGGCTCCCGCTGCGGTCCGTGGCCGGGACCGTGGCCGTTGCCGTCCACGGGGCTGCCCTCGCGGCCGTGGCGGTTGCCGAGCACCGGCACCCGCGCCGCCGAGCGGGCCAGGGCGTCGGGCAGGCGCGACCCTGGGCGCGCCGGCCCGTCCGGCAGGCGTTCGTCGGAAGGCGTCACGTCCGGCGCCCGGGACCGCCGGGGGGCTCGTCGCCGGCGCGACCCGCAGTGGCCGCCTCGGCCCGGCGCCGGCGCTCGGCGCGGTCCCTGCGCACCGCCCAGCGGACCGCCAGGAAGGCGACGGCCGCCATCAGGACCACGAACACGGCGAAGACGGCTATGAACGCGCCGGTCACGGCAGCGCGGCCCCGGCCGGGCCGGACGCAGCGTCGCTGGAGGGCCGGGCTGCACGGCGCGTCGGCGTGGTCCGGGAGGACCGACCGGGTGCGTGCCGCGGCTGCGGGCGGGCGGCGTGCGGCATCGCCACCCAGGCTAACGGCAGCAGCGCCGGCTGGTTGGCGACCGGGCACCCGGGCGGCTCGGGACCGGGCATCCGGCTGGTTGGTGTCCGCGCGCCGGCTGGTTGGTGTCCGGGCACCCGGGCGGCTCGGGACCGTGCACCCGGGCGAGCGGGCCATCCTCGCCGCGAGCCCGGTCCCGTGCGCGTCCACGGCGCGGGGAGCGCCCGGAGAGCCCCCCATCGTGTGCGTCACACCCGGGTGCCAGCATGCGCCCGATGACACGCGCCGCTGGTGAGGGACGAGCTGCCGAGGAGGCGGGACCGGCATGGGGAGCGCCGCCGGGGTGCACTGGCGACGACCCCCTGTCCCTCCTCCGGGGCGGGGGGCGGTCGCGACCGACCGTCGACCGGGATGCCGCGTGGGGCCTGCGCGAGTGGGTCGAGGACGAGCTGGCGGGGTGGCCCGGCGATGGAGCGGCTCCCGTTGCCGTCGGATGGTGGGCCCTCCCGCTGGGCAGCGCCGTTCCCTGGTCGGGCAGCGCCGTCACCAGCTCGGGCAGGGCGGCGGCCGACGGCGCCGGGCCGGAGCGGGGCCGGCGAGGAGCGGGAGCGGAGCGGCCCGCCGACCGCGTGCTCGACGGTCTGGTGCGCATCCTGTTCCGCCAATGGGTCACCTGCGGGCGCGTCCAGGACCCGCTCGCTGACGCGCTGGCCGGCTTGCGCGCCGGCGGTGACCCCGCCGGCCTGGCGGCAACGGTCGCCGGCCTGCCGACAGCGAGGCGTCGCGCCCTGGCCGCCGAGCTCGCCCGGCACGTCGGACGGCTGTCGAGGACGTGGCCGACGGTCGATCCCGGGTGGGTGCCGCGCACCGGCGAGCGGTGGACGGTCCCGGTGGCGGGAGGGCGGGCCGTGCTGCTCGGCCACCCCGACCTCGTCCTCGGCTGGCCGGCTCGCGAGCGGGCGTCGGTCGGTCTGGTGGCGGTGACGGCGGGGCCGGTCGGGTCCGCGCCCTGGCGCCGAGCGTGGTTCGCAGCCCTGGTCGAGACGCTGCGGTCCGGGGCGCCACCGTTCCAGGTCTCGGTGTTCTCCACCGGCGACGGGACCATCGACACCAGGGCAGTTGCCGCGCACGACCTGGTCGCCGTGGCCGGTGCCGTCATAGGCACCATCCGGTCGGCGGCCGACGGTCCCCCCCGGGCATCCGACGCAGCCGGTGTGGAGGGCCGGCGCGCCGGCGACGGTCCGTCCCGCCGTGACCTGCCGCGCCGGCCGGCGGTTCCGGTCCGGCGCCCCAGGCCGGAGCCGGCGGTGCCCAGCGGCGATGGCTCCGTTACCACGATGCGTGCGCACTGCGCTGCCCTCCGTCCGGAAGAGCGTGCCTGGCGGCGCGGCGGTGGCCTGCCGCCCACGGTGGCGTCGTGAGCGCGCCCTTGTCGACCGAGCTCGACCGGCCGAGCGCGCTGGCCGCGGTGCTCGGTGGCGCGCCGCCCAGCGCGGTGACAACTGCAGGTGTCGCCGCCGCGCGGGCTGAGCTCGGCCGCTCGCTGCCGAACGGGCGCCCGGCCGGCGGTTCCGGCGCTGTGCTCCGGCTGGATCGCCGTCGCTTCGCCGCGTTGCGCCGGGGGCCCGCGGGTCTCGACGGGATCGACCTCCCGTTCCGCTGCTCGCCGGCGCGCTGCCGGAGGGCCATCGGGCTCGACGCCCTTGACCGCTGCCTGCGCAACCGGGCGACGTCGCCTGCGATCGCCGTCGCGGAGGTGCTGGCGGACGCCGAGGCGCGCCTCGTCGGTCCGGGGACCGGCCACGGCGTCCCGTGGTGGGCTCCGTGGTGGCACCGCCAGCCGCTCGGCGGGCGAGCCGTGGTGCAGGCGGAGGCGGTCGTGTGGGCCACCCAGGTCTACACAGGCATCGACTGGCGCCGCGCCGGTCGCCGCGCCGTCGTCGTCACCCGGGACCAGCGCGTGCGCGTCGCCGGCGCACCGTGGTGCCGGCTCGAGGGCCGGGCCGACGTGCGGGTGGAGGCCGAGTCCGGCGGCGCGGCCCTCGTCGTCGTCGGGAGCGGGCCCGCCCCGGCCGACTGGTCGCTCGACCTCGGCTTCCCGGCGCTGGTCTCGCACCTCGCCGGCGGGCGCTCGGCCGTGTCGCTGGTCGTCGGGTGGTGGCCCGACAGCGGCCAGGTCCGCCAGGTGCGCGTCGACGACGCAACCCTGGTGGCGATGGCCGGTGCCACCGCCGCGGCGGCGTCGACCTGGTGGCACGCCTCAGTCCCTCCCGAGGTGTTCGGCGCGTAGGGCGGCCGCGGCACGCCGGCGGCCGCAGCGCCGGGACCTCGCCCAGCCCGGCGGGGCGAACCACCCGGCGGGGCAAACCACCCGGCGGGGCAAACCACCCGGCGGGGCACAGCCGAGCGCGGATGGGGACCTGTCGCCGCGGCTGCCGGCTACCGGAGGCGAACGACCGCCGTCACCGAGCGCGAACCGCTCCGCACGATGCACGCCGGGCCCGCGAGCATCGGCGCCGCCGGCCTGCTGGCCAGCGAGGCGCAGCTGCGCATGGAGGTTGCGTCGACGGGGAGGGGCGGCGGTGCCGACGACGGCTCGTGCCACACCCACGCACCGGCCTGGACCGACGGAAGCCGGCCGAGCACCGCCGTCATGAAGGTGACGGCGTAGCGGGCCGGGTAGATCGCCCCCAGCTGGCGCCCCGTCACCACCACGTCCGTCACCTGCCAGCGCACCAGCGCCGCCCGCACCCGTGCCTCGGCGCCGGCGGTCGGCACCGGCAGCGGGCCGGTCGGCTCGGTCAGCTGCGACAGGACCGCCACGGCGCTCCCCGGAGCGCCGCCGTACTCCACCCGGCCGCCCGGTCCGGGGATCTTGGCGTAGGCGCCCGCCATGGCGAAGGTGAAGCCGCCCACGGCCTGCCACCCCATGGCGTCCGACACCCGGCCCGACGGGAACGGCAGGACGAGCAGCACGGCGTGCCGCCCCAGGGTGGGCGCGACCCGGGTGAACCACGGCGGGACCCGGACCGCCGTGACGGTGAACGGCGCGCCCGCGCCGACGGCCACCGGCACCAGGGCCGCAGCCACCATCGAGCACGCCAGCGCGCCGCGCCACCTCGCCCGCCGGCGCCCGGCGACGGGCGACGGTCCACCGGCCGCACCCCGCCCGGCGGCAGCGTGGAGCGAGACCGCCAGCAGGACCCCCGCCGCGAGGAACCCGACTGCCATCAGGCGCTGCGGGACGACGTCGTCGAGCACCGGCAGCCTGGCGAGCGCGTGCCACGGCAGCCACCACGAGGAGTACCAGCCGAGGGGCAGCAGCGCGCCGCCCAGCGCCAGCACGCACGCCAGGAGCAGCGAGGCCACGGCGGCCCAGGTGACCGGCCGGCGGCGAGCGGCCACGACGCCCAGCGCCAGCACGCCGAGCAGCCACGGGCCGAGGTAGGCGGCCGGCAGGCCCGGTCGGCCCAGGTAGCCCGCGTAGTGCGTGAACAGCAGCGTGGCGGTGCCGGGCGCCGGCGCCGAGAAGAAGCTCGTCCACGGGGCGCCGAAGTCGCCCGTGCCCTGCCAGACCGCGCCCGTGATGTGCTGGGGGCCTGCGAGCGCGAACCACGCCGGGCCGGCCAGCAGCACCGCCGACGCCGCTCCGGCCACCCCCAGGCCCACCGCG
>JAJZYI010000182.1 GCA_021798135.1 Actinomycetes bacterium
AGCCGGCGGGCGCCGCCGTCCCGGCCACCCCGGCGGCGCGCTCGGGCCCGAGCGGGAGCGGGTCGTCGTCGGGCTCGGGGGCCGCCTCGGGGAGCGGCGCTGCCCCGGCCCGCTCGACGGGGTCGCCCGCCGCCGGCTCGTCGTCCGCCGCGTCGTCGTCCTCGTCCTCGTCAGCGTCGTCGGGGGGGGCAGCGTCGTCGGGGGGGGCAGCGTCGTCGGGGGCGTCGGCATCGACGGCGCCGTCGGGCCCGGCGCCGTCGTCGGTGCAGGTGCTGGTGGCCAACGGCACCAACACGACCGGCCTGGCCGGGGCCGTCACCAACCAGCTGCGGTCCAAGGGCTACGGCACGCTGGTCGCCGTCAACGCGCTCACCACGGTGCCGACGACACTCGTCTACCCGGTCGACGCCACCGGGACCAGCGCGGTGCCGGAGGTCCTGGCCGCGCTCGGGCTGTCGCAGTCGGCCGTGCGGACGGCCGCCGACGGGCCGCCGCCGGTCTCGAGCACCTCCGGCGTCGACGTCGTCGTGGTTGCCGGCCCGAACCTGGCCGGCGCGGTGTCCTCGGGACCCGCCACGTCCTCGTCCGGGTGAGCGCCACCGCTGGCGGCCCGTTCGCCGCCCTGGCACGGGATCCGGCAGGCGCCGGGCTGTTCTGCGACTTCGACGGCACCCTGGCGCCGATCGTCGACGACCCCGCCGCGGCTCGGCCGCTGCCCGGCGCGGCCGGCGTGCTCGCCGAGCTCGGCGGCAGGCTCGCGGTGGTCGCCGTGGTGTCGGGCCGGCCGGCGGCGTTCCTCGCCGAGCACCTGGCGGAGGCGGGCCCCGCCGTGCACCTGGCCGGCCTCTACGGCCTGGAGCGGGTCGAGCGCGGGGTCGTCCGGCTGGCACCGGCGGTCGAACCGTGGATCCCCGTGGTCGCCGACCTGACCGCCATGGCGCGCGCCGAGGCGCCCGACGACGTCCTCGTCGAGGGCAAGGGGGCGTCGGTGGTCCTGCACTGGCGCACCGCTCCCCACCGCCAGCACTGGTGCCTGCGGCAGGCCGCGCAGTGGGCCCAGGCGTCGGGTCTGGTGGCCCAGCCGGGCCGGATGAGCGTGGAGCTGCGGCCCCCGGTCCCAGCCGACAAGGGCACGACGGTGGCGCACCTGGCACGCGGCTGCCGCGTGGTCGCCTTCGCCGGGGACGACGCCGGAGACCTGGACGCCTTCGACGCCCTCGACCGGATGGCCGGCCCCGGGACGGTCGTCGCGGTCAGGGTGGCGGTGGCCGACACCGAGTCGCCGCCGGCGCTGGTGCAGCGGGCGGACGCCGTCCTCGGCGGTCCCGCCGAGCTACTGCAGGCCCTGCAGGCGCTGGCCGGCGAGCTGGGCTGAGCGTCGCCGGGTGACCGGGCCGAGCGTGGCCGGCGCGGCGCTCGCTCGCAGCCGTGGCCCACGCCGGCTACCCGGCAGCCGCCCCGATCTGGTCGGCGAGCCAGCGCTGGGGCGGCCGGCCGGTCACCGCGTCGCGCAGCGCCGCAGCGCGCTCGGCGCGCTCGGGCGCCGGCATCGTGAGGGCACGGTGCAGGGCGTCGGCGGTCGCCGCGACGTCGTAGGGGTTGACCGACAGGGCGGCGCCCGCCAGCTCGTCGTGGGCACCGGCCTCGCGTGACAGCACCAGGACGCCGTCGCGCCGGTTCACGATCGGGCCCTCCTTGGCGACGAGGTTGAGGCCGTCCCGCAGGGGGTTCACCACGACGACGTCGGCGTGGGCCAGGGCGGCGAGCGACCGGTCGGGGTCGTCGGCGATGTCGAGGACCACCGGCGTCCACCCCGGCGTGGCCCACCGCTCGTTCACCAGCGCCGCCGCCTGCTCGACCTCGGTGCGGTACGCGAGGTACTCGGCCAGGCCCTGGCGCGAGGCGTAGGCGAAGGCGACGAACACGACGGAGCCACGGTGCTCCGGGTGGCGTTCCAGCAGGTCGTCGAAGGCCAGGAAGCCGCGGACGAGGTTCTTGGACGGCTCCACCCGGTCGACGCGCACCACCATCTGCCGGTCGCCCAGCGCTTCCGCCAGCCGCTCCCCGGCTGCCGTGCAGGCGGGGGACCCGGCCCGTGCCAGCAGCCTGCCGGTGTCGGGTGAGAGGGGCGAGGCGAAGGTGCGAGGCGCGCGGACACCCAGGTCCTCGCAGCAGGACTCGAACGCCGCGGCCCAGCGGCGCGTGTGGAAGCCGCAGGCGGCCGCCCCGGCCATCCCTGCCAGCAGCTCGCCTCCGGCGCGGTCGGGAAGCACGCGCAGCACGCCGGGGTCGGCGAAGGGGGTGTGGGAGAAGTGGACCACGGCCAGGTCCGCTCGCAGGTCGCGCACCATGGCGGGCACCAGGGCCAGGTGGTAGTCCTGCACCAGCACCACGGCGCCGTCGGCGGCCTCGGACGCGATCCGCTCGGCGAACTGCTCGTTGAACGACCGGAAGGCGCTCCAGGCGCGGTGCCAGCGGTGGTCGAAGACCGGGCGCCGCGTCAGGTCGAACAGGTGGTGGTGGGCGAACCAGAGGGTCGCGTTCGACACCATGTCGTAGGCCATGGCGTACTCGTCGGGGTCGGATGTGACGGCGACGATCCGGAGCCCGTCCTCGCGCATCAGGCCGGCGTCGACGGCGGCGCGGTCCGCGTCGGACATGGCACAGGCCACCCAGGTCGCCCCGCTGCCCGCCACCAGGTCGTGCAGCGATCCGGCCAGCCCGCCGGCGGTCCCGGCCTGCTCGGGGGTGCCCCCGGCCCCGAAGCGGAACGACAGCGGTCCCCGGTTCGACGCGACGACCAGCGGCGCACCGGTGCCGGCGCGGAGGGGCGCCGTGGTGCCTGCTGGGGTCGGCGAGTGGACCGGATCGGGCATGACCATCGTTCGACCCTAGTGGGACGGCTGCGGCATGGCGGGACGCCCGAGGCCCGGCCGGCGGCCGTGTGGGTGGGTGCGCCCGGCGGGACCTCCGCGTGCGGAGCCGCCGCAGCGGCCCCCGACGGGCAAGATGGCCCCCGTGCGACCGACACGGCTGCCGGGGGCTCAGGGGTCCCGGGGACGCGGGGCCGGCGGTGCAGGCGCGGCGCGCCCCGGCGCGGCCGGCAGGACCGCAACGGCGGGCGCGCCCGGCGGGACGTCCGCGGCGGCCGTGGCGGGCGGGACGGCGGGCGGCCCCGTGGTGCTGGCGGCGCCGGACGCCTTCAAGCTGACGGCGTCCGCTGCCGAGGTCGCCGACGCCGTCGCGGCCGGCGCGGCGCGGGCGCGCGGCCTCCCGGGCGCCATGCCCGGCCCCCGGTGCGACCGCTGCCCCCTGTCCGACGGCGGCGAGGGCTTCGTCGACGTGCTGGCCGGCCTGGGTGGCGAGCTGCGCCGCAGCGAGGTCACCGGTCCGGCCGGGGAGCCGGTGGTGGCCACCTGGCGGCTGGCCGGCGACCTGGCCGTGGTCGAGGCCGCGTCGGCCTGCGGCCTGGGGCTCGCGGGCGGGCCGGAGGCCAACGACCCGGTCGGGGCCACCACCCTCGGCGTCGGGGAGCTGGTGGTCGCCGCGCTCGACGCCGGTGCCCGCCGGATCCTGGTGGGGGTCGGGGGGACGGCGACGACGGACGGCGGCGCGGGTGCGCTGGCAGCCCTGGGTGAAGCCGGCGTCGCGCGCCTGGCCGGCGTCGAGCTGGTGGTGGCCTGCGACGTGTCGGTCCGGCTGGCCGCAGCCGCCGAGCGCTTCTCGCCCCAGAAGGGGGCCACGCCGTCGCAGGTCGGCGTGCTCCGCCGGCGGCTCCGGGCGCAGGCGGAGGTGCTCCGCCGCCGGGCCGGGCACGACGTCGCCGCCCTGGCCGGTTCGGGCGCCGGCGGCGGGCTGGCTGCAGGCCTCGCCGCGGTCGGCGGGCGGCTGCGGTCCGGTGCCGGCGTCGTCGCCGACGCCGTGGGGCTCGACCGGCGCCTGGCCGCCGCCGATGTGGTGGTGACCGGCGAGGGCAGGCTGGATGCGACGAGCTTCGCCGGCAAGGTCGTCGGCGAGGTGCTGCGGCGCGCCGCGGCGGCCGGGCTCCCGGCGGTCGTCGTGGCCGGCAGCACCGACCCGTCGGCGCGCGTGCCGGGCGGTGCCGGTGCCGTCGACCTGTCGGCGCGCTTCGGCGCCGGGGCGGCGTGGCGCCATCCCGCCTGGTGCACGGCCGTGGCCGTCGCCGAGGTGCTCGGGCCGGTGCTCGTCGCCGGCGTCAGCGGCGCGAGCCGCGGCCCGGGTGGTCGATGACGCCGGCGCGTTCCAGCGCGGCGCGCAGGACGTCGGCGGCCTGGGGCCGCAGCTCCCGCAGCGGCCGGTTGCGGTGGACCCGGGTGCCCAGGTCGACCTGGGCCACGGAGGCGGCGCCGAACCGGTCGGCCACGTCGATCAGGATGCCGATCTCCACGCCGTAGCCGTCGGCCAGCTCGACCTTGTCGAGGACGGCCCGGGGTGCTGCGGTCTCGCCGGCCAGGGGCTGGCGGACGTCGCGCAGGCCGGGGAAGAGCAGGTCGAGCACGGGCCTGGCCACGAGCTCGGTCACCCGGCCGCCCTCGCCGGGCCGGCCGTCCAGGGGTCGCTCGTAGAAGCCCTTGACCAGGGCCACGTCGTCGTGCACCAGCAGCGGCAGGAGCAGCCCGGTGACGAAGTGTGCCTCGAAGCCCTCGATGTCGGCGTCGATGAACGCGACCAGGTCGCCGTCGGTCTCCTGCAGCCCGACGCGCATGGCGCCGCCCTTGCCGGCGTGGCCCGGCGGGGTGCGCACCACGTGGGCGCCAGCGGCGCGGGCGACCCTGCCGGTGGCGTCCCGCGAGCGGTCGTCCACCACGAGCACCTCGTCGACCAGGGCGGCGCCGCCGCCGGCCTCGGTGAGCTCGCGCACCACTGTGGCGACGATGCGACCCACGGTGGCGGCCTCGTCGCGAGCCGGCAGGCAGACGCTCACCCGGCGCCCGGCCTTCGCAGCGACCAGTGCCGCCGTGTCGGCGTCGCGGTGGTCGAAGGTGCGCACGGTGCCGGCCACGGGACGATCATCCCCCACAACGCGAGGCTCCCACCAGCGGCCGCCCCGTCGCCCGGCTTGCACCGCGGACCGCCATCGTCCACGATGGAACGATCATCCAGAGCGGCCGAGGGACGGGCCCTGTGACGCCGCGGCAACCAGCAACGCCAGCCCACGGGCGGGCGTGCCAGGTGCCAATGCCCGACCGATGAGGAGGAGCCCGTGGACTACGTCACCGGTTTGCGCTGCCGTGAGTGCGCGCGCACCTACCCGGCCGAGGCCCTGCACGTCTGCGACTTCTGCTTCGGGCCGCTCGAGGTCGACTACGACTACGAGCGGATCGCCGCCGACCTGAGCCGCGAGAGCATCGCGGCCGGGCCCCAGACGATCTGGCGCTACGCGCCGCTGCTGCCGGTCGACGACCCGGCGCCGATCGACCTCGGCACCGGCTTCACGCCCCTCGTGCGGGCCGAGCGGCTCGGCGCGGCGCTGGGCCTGCGCGACCTGTGGCTGAAGAACGACACGGCCAACCCGACCGGCTCGTTCAAGGACCGCGTGGTGTCGGTCGCCCTGACCAAGGCCCGCCAGCTCGGCTTCAAGGTCGCGGCGTGCGCGTCGACGGGCAACCTGGCCAACTCGGTGGCCGCCCACGCAGCACGCGCCGGGATGGTGTCGGTCGTCTTCATCCCCCACGACCTGGAGACGGCGAAGGTCGTGACGACCGCCGTCTACGGCGGCCACGTGGTGGCGGTGGAGGGCACCTACGACGACGTGAACCGGCTGTGCGCCGAGCTCACCAGCGAGCACCCGTCGTGGGCCTTCGTGAACGTGAACGTCCGGACCTACTACGCCGAGGGGTCCAAGACCCTGGCGTTCGAGGTCGCCGAGCAGCTGGGCTGGCGGGCCCCGGACCACGTGGTGGTGCCCGTCGCGTCCGGCAGCCAGCTCACGAAGATCCGCAAGGGCTTCGGCGAGCTGTACCGCGTCGGCCTGCTCGACGAGGAGCCGCACGTGCGGGTGTCGGGGGCGCAGGCGGCGGGCTGCGCGCCGGTGGCCGACGCCTTCGCCGCGGGGGCGGACGCCATCCGGCCGGTCAAGCCCTCCACGATCGCCAAGTCCCTGGCCATCGGCAACCCCGCCGACGGCTGGTACGCGCTCGACGCCGTCCGCCGGTCCGGCGGCGCGTTCGCCGCGGTCACCGACGACGAGGTGATCGAGGGGATCCGCCTGCTGGCGCGCACCGAGGGCATCTTCGCCGAGACCGCCGGCGGCGTCACCATCGCGTCCCTGGGCAAGCTCGCCGCCCAGGGGGTGGTCCGGCCCGAGGAGAAGGTGGTGGCGTACGTGACCGGCCACGGCCTCAAGACCGTCGAGGCCCTGACCGGGGTGGTCGGGCCGACCGCTACGATCGCACCCACACTCCAGGCGTTCGATGCCGCGGTGGACATCGACGCCGAGCTCGACCGGAGGGCCCGATGAGCGTCACCGTCCGTATCCCGACCCAGCTGCGCAGCCTCACCGGCGGTGCCGGCGAGGTCGAGCTCCAAGGCGACACGGTCGGTGACGTCCTGCGTGCGCTCGACGGCGCGCACCCCGGGATGGGCGAGCGGCTCTTCGACGGGGACGGCTCGCTCCGGCGGTTCGTGAACGTCTTCCTGGCCGACGAGGACGTCCGGTTCCTGAAGGGGCTGGACACGCCCGTGTCGGACGGCCAGACCATCTCGGTCGTCCCCGCCGTCGCCGGGGGCTGACCGCTCCTTCCGGCCGAGGGTCGCACCACCTGCCCGGGGTGGCGAGCCATCAGGAGATCGGCGCGGCCGCCGGCCGGCGGCGTGCCACCGGGCCGGCGCGGCTCGGCCACGCCCGTGGCGGCGCACACCCCTGACCTGGGGCCGGACGGACGGCTCGGCCCCGCCGGAGGTGGCGCACGGCCTGCGGGGGAGAACGCGGCGCCCGGCAGGTGTGCCTGGCGCGGCTTTGGCGCGAGGGCTTCCCCCGCCGCCGGGCCTCCATGCGAGGCTCGCCCTGGAACACCGGCGAGCCGTGCCCCCCGCCCCAGGGGCGCGACCGGTGAGGCAGGTCCCGCGACGCCCTTGACGCCCAGCGGGGATCGGGCGACATAGTGCGGGGCGGGGTGGACAGGTGGCT
>JAJZYI010000183.1 GCA_021798135.1 Actinomycetes bacterium
GGCCGCCGAGCGTGGTAAGGACGATCTGGCCGGGCATCTGGGTGGTCGTGGTGCTGGGGGTGGACGCCGTCGGCGGGGGCCAGTACCCCGGGGCCACCGGGCAGGTGCCGTCGGACGGGGCCGGCGGGGGCGGCGCCGAGGCGAGCGGAGGTGGTGGTGGCGGCGGCGGCTACTACGGCGGCGGCGGCGGTGCCGGGCCCGAGCCCTCCTACCAGCTGCTGCTGGCGGACGGCGGGGCGGGCGGCGGCGGTGGCGGCGGCAGCTCGTGGGCCGCGTCGGGCCCGATCTCGTGCGGCTCGGGCTGCTCCGTCACGCTGAACGCGCCGAGCTACTCGACGGCGTCGAACAGCGGTGCAGGCGGGAGCTACGCCTGCGCCCTCCTGATCTTCTGTGGCGGCAATTCGCCGCAGAACGGCGGGCAGGGCTCGGTTGCGGTCGGCTGGAACGGCACCGCCGTGACGCCGCCGGCGACGTCGACCGCCGCGTGCACCGTCAAGACCGGCACCCTGACCATCAGCGGGACGGAGCAGGTCAGCCTGACCGGCGGCGGCGGCGCCGACGGCGGCGAGCCGGCGGCAGGGTCGGGCACCACCGGCGGCGCCGGCGGCAAGGCCCAGACGCTCGTGTTCGACGTGAGCGCCGGCTCGGCCGGCACCGTGACCGTCGCCTACGTCCTCGGCTGCAACGGCTGGGGGCCCGTCGGCGGCCCGGGCTTCACCCCCGGCGGCAACAGCGGCACGCCGTCGAGCTGCACGCTGACCAGCGGCGGGACCGTGACGTGCTCGGCGCCCGGGCAGGGCGGTGGAGGCGGCGGGTCCTCGGCGCTGTGCCTGCTGGCCACGGGCGCCACCGCGGCGTCGTGCAGCCTGGCCGCGTCGCCGGCGCCGGCGTTCTGCACCGGGTCCACCGTGCCGCCGGCCAGCACCTGCCTGCTCGCCGTGGCCGGCGGCGGTGGTGGCGGCGGCGCGTACAGCGTGGCGAGCGGCTCCGGGACCGTGTCGACTACGGGGTGCTCGGGCGGCGCCATCAACGGAGGTGCGTCGGGGCCGGCGTCGGTGTCGGGTGCCGTCGTGCAGGGCGCGGTGGCCGCGTCGCCGGGGTACGCCGACACGGGCTCGGCAGGCGGCGGCGCTCCCGGCGGCGGCGGCGGCACCCCGTCGTCACTGTCAGCCAGCTCGTACCCCATCGCCGGGTCCGGCGGGCCCTACGGCTACTACGCCGCCAGCGCCGGCAACGGCAGCTACGCGCCGGTGAGCAGCGTCGTCGCCGCCGGGGGCGGCGGCGGCGGCTACGCCGTCGGCTACGCGGGCGGCTCGTCCACCAGCACCTGTGGTGGCGGTGGCGGGTCGGCGGCGTGGACGACCGACGCCAGCGTCGTCCCGGCCGCGCCGACGGCGTCCACCCCCAGCACCACGACCACCCAGATGCCCGGCCAGATCGTCCTTACCACGCTCGGCGGCCAGCTCATCGCCGAGTCCCCCGGCGGGGCCACCCCGGCGGTCACGCTCGGCACCTTCTGAGCACCGGGGTTGCGGGTCGGTTCGGGGTTGCGGGTCGGTTCGGGGTTGCGGGTCGGTTCGGGGCTGCGGGTCGGTTCGGGGTTGCGGGTCCGCTCGGGGTTGCGGGTCCGCTCGGGGTTGCGGGTCCGCTCGGGGTTGCGGGCGGCGGTCCCCGTCCGTGTCCGGCCCGCTCTCCGCTCGCGTCGCCGCGGGGGTGCCCGTGCCCGAAGCAGGGGCCCTGCCGGGCGACGTCCATCCCCGCCCTCCCGACGGGACCGGCAGGGCCGGCGCGATGGCGACCGGAGGTGGCGGGATGCCGGCCGCCGGTCACGGCTCAGGAAGCGGCCGCCCCCCGCCCGTCGATGACGATCCTGTCGCGCCCGGCGGCCTTGGCGGCGTAGCAGGCGGCGTCGGCGCGCCGCAGCACGTCGGCGAGCTGCTCGCCAGGCTGCCAGCGGGCCACCCCGGCGGAGAACGTGACCGCGACGGAGGTGTCGAGGGGTGTGGCGGCACCCGCCGCGGAGCGCTCGTGGCGCAGCCGCTCGAGCAGCGCCGCCGCCTGCTCCGGCGCCGCGCCGGGCAGGACGAGGCAGATCTCCTCCCCGCCGAAGCGGGCGGCCAGGTCCTCGGTGCGCAGGAGGGTCCGGATCCGGCGGGCGATCTCGCCGAGCACGCCGTCGCCGGCGAGGTGGCCGTGCCGGTCGTTGAAGCGCTTGAAGTCGTCGAGGTCGACCATCACGACCGACAGGGGCCGTGCCGCCCGCGCGCACGAGGCGGCGAGCGCCGGGAACCGCTCGTCGAGCGCCCGCCGGTTGAACAGCCCGGTGAGCGGGTCTACCCGGGACTGCGCGTACAGCTCGGCGGTCATGTCCTCCACCTGCTGGTGCAGCCGCCGGGTCTCGCGGACGTTGGCGTAGTGCCGGGCGATCCCGAGCAGCACCAGCGCGCACGTCGCCGACGCGGTGAGGATGCCGGGCCCGCTGCCGGCCCTGCGGTCGAGGAGGAGCTCGACCAGCAGGGCGACGACACCGGCGGCGGCGACCGCCGGAGCGATGTCCCAGCGGCGCAGCTGGGCCTCGGGGGTCAGGCGGCCGAGGCCCTCGATCCGGCGCCGCTGCTCCACCAGCGGCAGGACGAGGAAGAACCCGAAGTTGGCGCAGCCGGACAGGACGAGGGCGGGCACCGGCAGGCGGAAGCCGGACAGGATCATGGCGACCTGCGCCCACAGGTTGGCGCCCGACACCGCCAGCAGGGCGAGGAGCCACGTGAAGATCCTGCGGTCCGCTCGCGACACCCGAGCCAGCACCGTGAGCGTGCCGCAGGCCATGGCGGGCACGACCACGGCCAGGGACACGAACGGCACCGTCAGCCACAGCGTCCGGGGGTGCTGCGCCAGGACCGGGCCGAGCGTGACGAGCGGTGCCGCCGCCAGCGCCACCGCCACCGACACCAGGTCGATCCCGTCGACCGACAGGGCGCGCAGCCCCGCCGTGTCGCGCAGCAGCAGGACGATGTGGGCGATCCAGAACACGCCCGTGGCGATGCCGAAGGCGGCGGCGACCGGCCGCAGGCCGACCAGGAACCCCTCGACCGGGCCGATCAGGCTCGGTGCCACCGACGCGGCGAACGACAGGGTCGGTCCGCTCACCACCACCAGCGCCATGACGAGGTCGATGGCGATCTCCGAGCGGTCCCGGCCGCCCATGCCGTTGCGCAGGGTGTCGCGGATGACGGCGCCCCAGGCGACGACGGCGACGGCCCCGAAGACGCTGGCGACGAGCCGCGCCTCGCTCCAGGTGGCCGTGCCGAGCGGCTGCCCCCGCAGCCACCCGGCGATCAGGCTCATGGCGATCAGGTAGCCGAACAGGAAGAAGCAGCGCAGGCCGTACAGCCAGGTCCACCACGGCCCCCGCAGGGAGGGATGGCTGCGACGCACCAGCAGCCGGGACACGGCCAGACCCGGGATGGTGAACAGGCCGGCCGACAGGACCAGCTCCACCATGTACGGCAGGGTCGTGTGGGTCCAGGCGACGAGCCCGACCGCCAGGGCCGTCGCCACCACCCACCAGGCCATCGCCGCCCGCCGCCAGCTCGCCGGGAAGACCCAGTCGGTCGTGACGGGGACCTCCCGTGGCGCGCCGGGCTCGGTCGAGGCGCTGCCGGTCGGCGCCGGCGGGCGCCGACGCGGCCCGCCCACCACCGTGCCGCCAACCCCCGTTCGCCAGCCGCCCACCTTCCTGGTGATCGGCGCCGCGGGCTGGCAGCTGTAGGCGGGGGACCGGGTGCTGCGGGCGGCGTCCCGCGGCGATCGCCTGAACTGCGTTCCATGCCTCGCATGCCGGGTGTCCCGGTGGTGGAGGTGAGGCCGGCGCAGCTACCGCGTGGCCGGGCGGGGCGTCACGGCCCGCGTGGCGCACCGGTGGGACCGTGGTCCCGGCAGGTGCCGCCTAAGCGCCGGCTCCGCCGGGCGAGCTGGTCGCGGCGCACTGGACGGTCAGGGCGTGCACCAGCAGGTTCATCGGCACCCGGGGACTCTCGCTGATCGTGGTCATGAGCGCCTGCCACTGGCCGTCCTGGCTGGCGGCGAGGGCCGCGTCGGGCTGGGCGAGCGACAGCTGGCCGACCGCTGCCGCGTAGTCGGCGGCGGCCTGTGCCTTCGTCGGCGCGTCCTGCGAGCGCTGGTACAGCTGCAGCGACCGGTCGACGTGGGCGCACGCCTGGCGGGCGAGGCCCTGGCCGCTGCCGGAGCAGGACGTGAGCGCGAGGGCGGCGGTGACGGCGGTGGCCAGGACCACGATCGGGCGCCGGCCACGTGCCGTCATCCGTCGAGCCAGGCCGGCGCCGCGTCCAGGAGGAACTGGCTGACCGCCAGGCAGCGGTCGAAGACGTCGCACAGCAGCTCCTCGCCGGCCAGGACCCGTGCCAGCGAGACCGGGTAGCGCGCCACGATGGAGAGGCGGCGCTCGGGCGCATCGGTGGCCGACGGGAACGAGTCGATGGCCGAGACCTCGAGGGGCAGGTCCACGCCGCCGACGCCGGCCAGGTCCATGGTGAGCCGGAGCAGGTCGGGCCCGTGGGGCAGGGGTGGCAGGGCCCAGGTGAAGGTGAGCGGGAAGTGGAACTCGTCGGGGGGCTCCTGCTCCTCGGGCAGGTCGACGACGGCGTCCTCGAAGGAGAGCAGGACCCGCGGCTCCACTTCGAGCGCCAGGTGCAGGTCGAGGGGACCGCCGCAGCCCTCCTCGGGGTGCAGGTCCACCTCCCACGTCTGGCGCAGGGAGTACGTCTCGACGAAGTGGCGCTCGTCGTGGACGTGGAACCCGTGGTCCACCGAGTGGTCCTTCAGGTCGGCAACGTACCCGGCGACGTCGATCACGGCCACAGTGCGGAGAGCCTAACGGCTCCCACGTGCTCGGCCGCCACGCACCGTCGGCAGCCGCGGCCGCGGGGACGGCATGCCGCTAGGGTCGTCAGGTGCCTCACGCACCCGACAGGCCCAGCCGGAGCGACCTCGCCGGCGGGAGCGGGACGCCGGACCCTGCGCGTGTGGGCGGGAGCGGGACGCCGGACCCTGCGCTTGCCGGCGGGAGCGGGAGGCCGGACGCTGCGCGTGTGGACGTGGCCGGCCTGCTGGCCACCTGCCACGACGTGGCGGACGCGGTGGCCGAGGCGCTCGCCGGGGTGCGGGACTGGTCGCCCGGGGGGAACCGGCCGGGCCAGTACGCCATCGACCTGGTGGCCGACGAGGCCGCGCTGGCGGTCCTCGACCGGCCGGGCCTCGGGGTGCTGTCCGAGGAGAGCGGCCTGCACCGGCCCGGCGCGCCGCTGGTCGCCGTCGTCGACCCGGTCGACGGGTCGACCAACGCCGCCCGGCGCATCCCCTGGTACGCGACGAGCGTCTGCGTGGTCGACGCCGGCGGCCCGCTCGTCGCCGTCGTCGCCAACCAGGCCACGGGCGAGCGCTACGAGGCGGTCAGGGGCGGCGGGGCCCGCCGGGACGGGGCGCCGGTGGGGCCAGGGCGGGCGAGGGCGCTCGGCGCGGCCGTCGTCGCGCTCAACGGCTACCCGAGCCGCCACCTCGGGTGGGCGCAGTTCCGGGCGTTCGGGGCGGCGGCGCTCGACCTGTGCTCGGTGGCCGACGGCCGGGTCGACGCCTTCGCCGTCTGCGGCGGCGCGTACCTGGCGCCGTGGGACTACCTCGGCGGCCTGCTGGTGTGCCTCGAGGCGGGCGCATCGGTGCGGGCGACCGGCCGGGGGCTCCCCGCGGCCGGCATCGCCGGCGACCGGGGCGACGACCTGGTGGTGCTCGACCCCGCCGCGCGCCGGGGCCTGGTGGCCGCCGGCACCGCCGACCTGTGCGCCGACCTGGCCCGGCTGGTGGCCCCGACGGCAGGCGGCGCCGTGGCCGGCGCCGCACCGGTGGGCGACTGACGCCCGGCTGCAGGGGACCGGGCACCGTGTCGCCGCGGCGAACCGACCACTCCGGGGGCGAGCACCGGCGGCATCGCGGGCGCGGCCGGGCCTGGCAGCGTGGCGGGGAGCGGAGCGGTCCCGACGACCGGCGGACCCGGCTGTCGCACTGGCGGGCCGACGGCGTCGCCAAGACTCGCTTCGCCTCCGAGGCCGACGCCAACCGCTTCGCGCTGCAGGTCCGCCTGGAGCACGGCCACGACCCCGCCGTCTACCGTTGCGACCTGTGCGGGGGCTGGCACCTGGGTGGCGGGGGCGAGTGACCTGCGGGGGCGAGTGACCTGCGGCGCGGCTCCGGCGCCATGCGGGTTGCGGCAGCCGAGCGGGGACGGCAGGCCCGATCCTCACGGTGCGCCGGGCAGCCGGCCGGGGCTGCGCACCGCCCAGGCCCGGACGTAGCCCAGGCCCTTCAGGCGGCGGGGACGCAGCTGGCGGAGCTGCAGCCCCTCGACGTCGACGACCTGCAGGGCGGTGTCCTCGTCGGCGAGCACCGTGCCCGGATGGGCCAGCTCGACCAGCCGGGCGGCACGGTTGACGGTGTCGCCGTACAGGTCGCCCTCGACCTCCGACACCGCGCCGCAGGCCAGGCCGGCACAGGCGCCTGGCAGGGCCGGGTCGTCCTCGCAGGCGTGGACGAGGGCGAGAGCGCCAGTGGCGGCCGAGGCCCCGTCGGGGAAGGCGAAGAGCACGGCGTCGCCGATCGTCTTCACGACCCTGCCGCCGTGCACGACGAGGTGGCGGGTGGCCAGCTCCTGGAAGCGCGTGACGAGCTCGGGGAGCTCTCCCGGTCCCAGCGTGGCGCTCAGCCGCGTGTAGCCGACGAGGTCGGCGAACCCCACGACCTCGGAGGTCCGGGGCTTCAGGTGGCGCTCCAGCGCCGTCAGGAGGTGCCGTCGCCACGAGTACTCCACGAACCGGTCCATCGTCGGCACGACCACGTCGGCGATCGTGTCGGTCAGCTCCTGCAGGTCGTGCAGCACGGCGCCGCCGCTCAAGGTGACGCCGGCCGCCTGCGCGCCGCCGGTGTCCTCGGGCCGGGCTCGCGCCGGTGCCGTGAAGGTCGGGCCGGGTGCGCCTGGCGGCGGTGCCGTGCCGGTCGGGCCGGGTGCGCCTGGCGGCGGTGCCGTGCCGGTCGGGCCGGGTGCGCCTGGCGCCG
>JAJZYI010000184.1 GCA_021798135.1 Actinomycetes bacterium
CGACGTCTTCACCCACGGCCACGACCTCGTCCGGGCGAAGGTCCGCACGCGACGGGTCGGTGCCCGCCCTGCCGGAGCCGCGGGCCACGGGCCCGGTGCCCGCCGGGAAGGCGCCGGTGCCCGCCGCTCCCGACCGGGTGTCGCGCTGGGAGCGCGGCGGACAAGAAGCACGGTAGACAAACAGTAGGAAGTCCTAGTACCATGTGCGGGCAGGCCCCGACGGTGCCGCGCCCGGCGACAGGAGGAACAACGATGAGCGGACCAGCAAGCTCGGACCGGTCGCCGGCCACCGGCTTCCCGCTGCGGTTCGTGACGGCGACGGCGCTGTTCGACGGGCACGACGCCTCGATCAACATGGTCCGGCGCCTGCTGCAGGCCCAGGGGGTGGAGGTCGTCCACCTGGGGCACAACCGCTCGGTCGCCGAGATCGTGGACGCTGCCGTGCAGGAGGACGCGCACGGCGTCGCGGTGAGCTCCTACCAGGGCGGCCACATGGAGTTCTTCACGTACCTGGTCGAGAGCCTGCGTGCCGCCGGTCGCCCCGACGCCCGGGTCTTCGCCGGCGGCGGCGGCGTGATCGTGCCGTCGGAGGTCGCCGAGCTCGAGCGCGCCGGCGTCGCCAAGGTGTTCACGCCCGAGGACGGCGCCCGCCTGGGCCTCGACGGCATGGCCAGGTCGATCGTCGACGTGTGCACCGACGACCTGGCCGCCGACCACGCGGCCTTCGCCGACGGGCTCTCCGCCGGGACCGCGCCGCTGGCCCTGGCCCGCTGGATCTCGGCCGTCGAGCGCGGGCTCGTCGCCGACGACCGCCTGGCCGAGGTGCGCAGCCGGTCCGCCGAGCTGCACGTGCCGGTGCTCGGGGTGACCGGCACCGGGGGGTCGGGCAAGTCGTCGCTGACCGACGAGCTGCTCCGCCGCATCCGCCTCGACTACAAGGACGAGCTCAAGGTGGCGGTGGTGGCCGTCGACCCCACCCGGCGGCACGGGGGCGGGGCCCTGCTCGGCGACCGGGTGCGGATGAACGCGCTCGGCCCCACCACGTTCTTCCGGTCCCTCGCCACGCGGGGCTCGCTCAGCGAGCTGCCGGCGTGCACCGACGACGTGGTGGCGGCGTGCGCGGTGGCCGGGTACGAGCTGGTCGTCGTGGAGACGCCCGGCATCGGGCAGGGCGACGCCGCGGTGGACGGGCACGTCGACACCGCCCTGTACGTCATGACACCCGAGTACGGCGCCCAGAGCCAGCTCGAGAAGATCGACATGCTCGAGGTGGCCGACGCCGTCGCCATCAACAAGTTCGACCGCCGCGGTGCGGCGGACGCCCGTCGCGACGTCGCCCGCACGCTGGCCCGCCAGGCGCGGTTCGCCGGCGTGGACCGCGAGGAGCTGCCGGTGTTCGGCACGGTCGCCTCGCGCTTCAACGACGACGGCGTGACCGCCCTCTACCAGCACCTGCGCGACCGGCTCGGCAGCCACGGCCTGGCGCCCGGCGGCGGCGTCCTCGCTCCGGTCACCGGGCGCGTGGCGTCCGCCGTGCGGCCGCTGGTCCCGCCGACGCGGGTGCGCTACCTCGCCGAGATCGCCGAGACCGTGCGCAGCTACCACGAGCGCAGCCGGGAGCAGGTCGAGCGGGTGCGGACGGCCGACGCCCTGGAGCGGGCTGCCGGGCACCTCGCCGCCGCCGGGACGCCGGTCGACGGCCTGGAGTCCGAGCGCGACCGGGTCCTGGCCGACGTCGACCCCGACCTGCTCCGGGCGCTCGAGGCCTGGCCGCAGACCGAGGCCGGTCTGGGCCGCGCCGGCCTGGACCCCGCAGCGGAGCCCGCTGCCGGCTCGGCGCCCGGCGGCACCGGGCGGGCCGCCGGGTCGGGGGCACCGCTCGGCAAGCGGTCGCTGTCGGGCACGTGGGTCCCGAAGGTGGCCGCGCCGGCCTTCGCCGGCCGCGCCGACCTGGCCCGGTGGATGCAGGCCGAGAACCTGCCGGGCCACTTCCCCTACACCGCAGGCGTGTTCCCGACCAAGCGGGCCGACGAGGACCCGACCCGCATGTTCGCCGGCGAGGGCGAGCCGGCACGCACCAACCGCCGGTTCCACCTGCTGGCCGAGGAGATGCCCGCCGCCCGCCTGTCCACCGCGTTCGACTCGGTCACGCTCTACGGCTTCGACCCCGACGAGCGCCCCGACATCTACGGCAAGGTGGGCAACGCCGGCGTGTCGATCGCCACCGTCGAGGACATGGCCGTCCTCTTCGACGGGTTCGACCTGTCGGCGTCCAACACGTCGGTGTCGATGACGATCAACGGCCCGGCCCCCACGATCCTGGCCATGTACCTCAACGTGGCGGTGGACCAGCGCCTCGCCCGGGCCGAGGCCGAGGCGGGCCGGCCGCTCGCCGACGACGAGGCGGCCGCGGTGCGGGCGGCCACCCTGGCGACGGTGCGCGGCACCGTGCAGGCCGACATCCTGAAGGAGGACCAGGGCCAGAACACCTGCATCTTCTCCACGGACTTCGCCCTGTCGATGATGGCCGACATCCAGGAGTGGTTCGTGGCCAACCAGGTGCGGAACTTCTACTCCGTCTCCATCTCCGGCTACCACATCGCCGAGGCAGGGGCCAACCCCATCACCCAGCTGGCGTTCACGCTGGCCAACGCCTTCACCTACGTCGAGGCCTACCTGGCGCGGGGCATGGCGGTCGACGACTTCGCCCCGAACCTGTCGTTCTTCTTCTCCGCCGGCATGGACCCCGAGTACTCGGTGCTCGGCCGGGTGGCTCGGCGCATCTGGGCGGTGACGATGCGCGACCGCTACGGCGCCGGGCCCCGGTCGCAGAAGCTCAAGTACCACATCCAGACGTCGGGCCGGTCGCTGCACGCGCAGGAGATGGCGTTCAACGACATCCGGACGACCCTGCAGGCGCTCGAAGCCATCTACGACAACTGCAACAGCCTCCACACCAACGCCTACGACGAGGCCGTCACGACGCCCACCGACGAGTCGGTCCGCCGGGCCATGGCCATCCAGCTGGTCATCAACCGGGAGTGGGGGCTGTCGGTCTGCGACAACCCGCTGCAGGGGTCGTTCGCCGTCGAGCAGCTGACCGACGCCGTGGAGGCGGCCGTGCTCGACGAGCTCGACCGGCTCTCGGAGCGCGGCGGCGTGCTCGGTGCCATGGAGCTGGGCTACCAGCGCGGGCGCATCCAGGACGAGTCGATGGTCTACGAGCAGGCCAAGCACGACGGCAGCCTGCCCATCGTGGGCGTCAACACCTTCCGCCGGCCCGAGGCCGCCGACGGGGAGCTGGTGGCCACGGTCCCCCTCGCCCGGTCGACCGACGAGGAGAAGCGCCGCCAGCTCCAGCGCCTGCGAGATTTCCAGGCACGCCACGCCGACGAGGCGCCGGCAGCGCTGGCCCGGCTGCGCGAGACGGCGCTGGCCGGCGGCAACCTGTTCGCAGAGCTGATGGAGGCGGTCCGGGTGTGCTCGCTGGGGCAGATCACCCAGATGCTCTTCGACGTCGGCGGTCGCTACCGGCGGAA
Source organism: Actinomycetes bacterium (assembly GCA_021798135.1). Taxonomy (GTDB): domain Bacteria; phylum Actinomycetota; class Acidimicrobiia; order Acidimicrobiales; family UBA8190; genus JAJZYI01. The sequence continues at coordinate 3,540 of JAJZYI010000184.1, forward strand.
CCTGTGACCGCCTACGCCGAGACCCGCAGCGTGCTGGCGGCCGCCGGCGACCCCGGGCACACCCCGGTCGGCCGCGTCCTCGCCGCGCTGGACGAGGTCGGCTTCGACGAGCTGCAGGCCCTGCCCGGCTGGGAGGAGGCGACGCCGGAGACGGTGGCGGAGCTGCTGCGCGGCTTCGCCACCTTCGTGGCCGACGAGATCGCGCCCCTCAACGCCACGGGCGACCGTGAGGGCTGCCACCTCGACCCGGGCACCGGGCGGGTGCGGAGCCCGGCCGGCTTCGCCCGCGCCTACCGCCGGTACGTCGAGGCCGGCTGGCCGACGGTGCCCTTCGACGAGCGCCACGGTGGCGGTGGCCTCCCGTGGTCGGTCGGCGTGGCGATGCAGGACATCCTGGCGTCGGCGAACATGGCCCTGTCGCTCTGCCCGATGCTCACCCAGGGCGCGGTGGAGCTCCTCTCCCGCTGGGGGACCCCCGGGCAGCAGGCCCGCTACCTGCCGGAGCTGGTGAGCGGCCGCTGGACGGGCACGATGAACCTCACCGAGCCGGACGCCGGCTCCGACGTGGGCGCCGTCCGGACGATGGCCCGCCCGGCGCCCGGCGGCGGGTGGCGCCTGTCGGGGACGAAGATCTTCATCACGTGGGGCGACCACGACCTCACCGACGACGTGCTCCACCTGGTGCTCGCCCGTACGCCCGGCGCCCCGGCCGGCACCCGCGGCCTGTCGTTGTTCGCCGTGCCGGCGCGCCTGGCCGGCGACGGAGCGTCGGGCGAGGCCGCCTCGTCCCCGGGAGCCGGGGAGCGCAACCGCGTCCGGTGCGTGTCGCTCGAGCGCAAGCTCGGGATCCACGCCAGCCCCACCTGCGTGATGGAGCTCGACGGCGCCGAGGGCGAGCTGGTCGGCGAGCTGCACTGCGGCATGCGGGCGATGTTCACGATGATGAACACGGCCCGCCTGTCGGTGGGCGTGGAAGGGATCGCGCTGGCCGAGCGCGGGTACCAGGCCGCGCTGGCGTACGCGGGCCAGCGGGTGCAGGGTCGCTTGCCGGGCGACCCACCGGGCAGCAGCGTGCCCATCGAGGCGCACCCCGACGTCCGTCGGATGCTCGCCACCATGCGGGCGTCGGTCGACGCGTCGCGCCTGGTCGTCTACGCCACGGCCCACGCCATGGACGTCGCGCGGCGCCACCCCGACCCGCGTCGGCGGGCCTCGGCCGCCGAGCTGGTCGGGTTCCTCGTCCCCCTCGCCAAGGCGTGGCCGACCGACCTGGCGTCGGAGGTCACGTCGCTGGCCCTGCAGGTGCACGGCGGCGCCGGCTACGTGGAGGAGACCGGCGTGGCCCAGCACTACCGGGACGCCCGCATCACCTCCATCTACGAGGGGACCAACGGCGTCCAGGCCGTCGACCTGGTGCAGCGCAAGCTCGCCCTGGAGCCCGGGAGCGCGGCCGTGACCATCCTGGAGCGGGTGGCCGAGCGCGCCGACGCGCTGCGCCGGGCCGGCAGCGTGGAGGAGGCCGAGGCGCTCACGCGGTCGGCCACCACCTGGCGGCACGCCGCCGCCCTGCTCGTCGACCGCCGTGCCCACGCTCCGCTCGACGCCCTGGCCGGCGCCACACCCTTCCTGACCATGACGGCGAACCTGGTCGGCGGCTGGCTGCTCGCGGGCCGGCTCGCCGGCCCCGGGGGGGCTTCCCCCGGCGGTGGCCCCGCCGGGGGCGGCGACGGGGGCTCGGCCGGCGCTGCGCGCTTCTTCCTGACGCAGCTGCTCCCGCATGCCGACGCCCTGGTGCACGCCGTGCGTGGCGGCGTCGCCGACCTGGCGGTGTAGGCGCCGACCTGATCGGGACGCTGGCCCGGGGCGCGTGGGCGGCGCTGCCGACGTGGGTGGCCCGGCGGACGTGGACGGCCGGGCGGTCGTGGGCGGTGCGGCCGCCCGCCACGAGCGGCGCCCGCCGGCGTGGCACGATGACGGCAGGCATGGCATCGGGGCTGGTGGTGGAAGTGGAGCAGGGCGGCCGTCGATGACCGCCGGGCGGGGCCGGGCGCCGCTGCGGCCAGCGGTGCCCACCGGGCTCCGACGACGCCGGCCGCCGTCCAGGACCGCCGGGAGGGTCGCCCCCTCCGCCGAGGTGCCGACGGCCGGCGGCGCGGCGGCCGACCGGGCTGGCGCACCGCATGGCGAGGCGGAGCTCGACCTCACCGTCGTGGTGCCGTTCCGCGACGTCGGGCCCGAACGGCTGGCCCGTCACCTGCAGGCGATCGGCGAGACGCTGTCGGCCTGTGCCGTCGACTTCGAGCTCATCCCGGTGTCCGACGGCTCGACCGACGGCAGCGAGGCGGGCGTCGCGCTGGTGCCGTCCGGCCGGGTCCGTCCCGTCGTGCTGGTGGGGAACCACGGCAAGGGGGAGGCCCTGCGCACCGGGCTGGCCATGGGCAGGGGTCGCTACCTCGGTTTCATCGACGGCGACGGGGACATCCCCGCAGCCAACCTGGCCGCCTTCGTCCAGGCGGCCCGCAGCGGGCATCCCGACGTCATCGTGGGCTCGAAGTCCCACCCCGCGTCCTCCGTGGCGTACCCGCCGCTGCGGCGGTCCTCGTCCGCCGCGTACCGCAAGCTCGTCGGGCTGCTCTTCGCCCTGCCGGTCGGCGACACGCAGACCGGGGTCAAGCTGTTCCGCCGGGACGTCCTCGCGGAGGTCCTGCCGAGGACGGTGGAGCGGCGCTTCGTGCTCGACCTGGAGCTGCTCGCCCTGGCCCACCAGCTGGGCTTCGCCGACGTGGTGGAGCTGCCCGTGACGATCCCGCGCCGGTTCCCGTCGACGATCTCGCCGCGGTCGACCGTGCGCATGCTGGTGGACACGGCGGCCACGTTCGTGCGCCTGAGGCTGCGGCGGGCGCAGGGCCCACGGGCAGCGGGGTCGTCACGGGGGACGGCGCCGGGACCGGGGTCGGAGGGCTCGCAAGCCGGGCACGTCCACCCGGGCACCGAGCCGCCGGCCGGCCGGCGGGGACGCCGGTCCGTCCCGGCGCCCGCCCGCTCGGCCAGGCCCCCGCCGGGCTAGGAGCGTGGGTCAGTAATCGGCAACCGATGGGGTAGCCGAGATTCGCGATCCTCTGCCCGGTCGGCGAGAATTCGAGACATGGCCGAGAACCGTTGCGCTGACGCGTTGTTCCCAGTGGTCGATGAGGAAGTCGCGCGGCCCGCCAAGGCGCCCGCCGGGCGGTCCAAGGTGTTCCGCCACGCCGACCCCGCTCAGTCCTTCTTGCTGCCGCCGTCGATCGACGACTGGCTGCCGGCCGGCCACACTGCCCGGTTCATCGCCGAGGTGGTGGACGAGATGCTCGATCTCTCCGCCGTCTACGACTCCTACGTCGAGGCGGTCGGCGCTCCTCCCTATGACCCGGCGATGATGTTGAAGCTCCTCCTCTACGGCTACTCGACCGGGGTGACGTCGTCGCGCGAGATGGAGCGACGCTGCCAGGTCGACGTGGCCTTCCGGTGGCTGAGTGCCAACGTGGCCCCCGACTACCGG
>JAJZYI010000185.1 GCA_021798135.1 Actinomycetes bacterium
GAGGGAATCCTGTCGGCCATTCGCCTCGGCGTGGACAACGCCCGCCACGAGGCCCTGAACCGCCGGGCCCGGCTCATCGTCAACGGCGCCTGCGGCTTCTACTCGGCCAGCGCCGCGCTCGCCCTCGTCATGCTGACGGTGGGACCGATCACCCACGTCCTGCCCCACGAGCGGGCGGCCGGGCCCTGATCCGACCCACATCCATGCCGGGAGCCCCAGAGCTGCGGCCCGCCGGACCTGTGACTTGGGTCGGCGCGTCCTTGCTGGCGGGCGATGCGCGGACCGGTCTCGGGCGCGTCGGTGGGGGCAGCTCCGTCGGGGCGGTGGTGCACAGGGAGACCGTGGCGGAGCCCGTGTCGAACCGGCCGTCCTGCACGACGACCGCTGGGCGGGCCTTGCCTGCATGCCCGGCGTCGCCGGCCACGGTCCAGAACCAGGACGGCCCAGGAGGCGATCGTCCCGAGCACCGAGAAGGCGTAGGCCCCCAGCAGCAGGCCGCGCGGGGTGGTCCCCTGGGGGCGGCCGTGCCCGCCGGTGGCGCCCCGTGACGGCACTATCGTTCGGCGCATGGCCCAGACCGTGATCGTGAAGCTGACCGACGACATCGACGGCGGCGACGCCGAGGAGACGGTCGTCTTCGGCATCGATGGCAAGACGTACGAGAGCGACCTCAACAAGAAGAACGCCGCCGCGCTGCGCAAGGCGGTCGCCCCCTTCGTGGACCGGGCCCGGCCTGCCGGGCGCCCCGGTCCGAGCCGCGCCGGCCAGCCCCGTGGCGGCCAGGGCCGCCGCGCCGGCCGCGGTGGCACGCCGACGCTGTTCTCGCAGCTCGACGCCGAGGAGAAGGACCGGTTCCGCGCCTGGGCCGGCATGCCGACCGCCCGCCGCATCGCCGACGCCCGGGTCACCGAGTGGATCGACGCCGGCCGGCCCTGACCCGGTGCCGCCCGACCCGCCGCCGGTGACCGTGCCGGGTGGCCTGCCCGACGGCCCGCCGGGTGGCCTGCCCGACGGCCCGCCGGGTGGCCTGCCGGACGGCGACTTCCCGCTCCGGCGCTTCCTCGGCATGGCCATGGAGGCGGCCGGCCCCGGCCGGGCACGAGCCCGACTGGTGGTGTCGGGCGACCACCACAACCCGAACGGCGTGGTCCACGGGGCCGTGCTGTTCGCCATGGTCGACACCGCCATGGGCCACGCCACCATCACCGTGCTCGACGGCGGGAGGCGCTGCGCGTCCGTCGACGTGCAGCTCCGGTTCATCCGGCCGGCGATCGCCGGTACCCTCGTCGCCGAGGCGTCCGTGGTGAGGCGCGGGCGGAGCATCGTCCACCTCGACGCCCGGGTCGAGGACGGCGACGGCCGGCTCGTCGCCACCGCCGCAGGGACCTTCGCGATCCTGGAGCCCTAGGCCGGAGGCGCGTGCACGGCCAGCCACCGGGTGCCGGGCTCCACCAGCTCCAGCCGGTGGGGGACGCCGCCGGGCAGGAGCAGCCAGTCGCCGTCGGCCAGGTCGAACCGCTCGCCGCCGACGGCCAGGCGGGCGTGGCCGCGCACCACCAGCACCCACTCGTCGTGGGGCTGCACGAAGTCGACCGGCACGGCCACCTCGCCGCTCGCGATCTCCTCCACCCGGGTGCCCCCCCAGTCGGCGAGCACGGCGGTGCGCTCGCCCGTGGCGGGGGCGGGCCCGTCGCCGGCCAGCCGGCCCCGTCGCGCCCGTCGCATGGCACCGAGCCTACGGCGGCACCGTACGCTGGTGGTGTGGCGACCGCGTACGACGTCGACCCCGCCGGCCTCGCCGCCATCCTCGCCGGCGAGCCCGCGTACCGGGTCCGGCAGGTGTGGGACGGCCTGTACCGGCGGGCGGTCTGGCCCGAGGACATGACCGACCTGCCCGCGCGCCTGCGTGAGGAGCTGGGGCGGCAGCTGCCCGCGGCCCTGTCGCCTGCGCTCGAGCGGACCGCCGACGGCGGCGACACCGTGAAGTGGCTGTGGGAGCTCCACGACGGCGCCCGGATCGAGACCGTGCTGATGCTGTACCCGGACCGGGCCACGGTGTGCGTGTCGACGCAGGCGGGGTGCGCCATGGCGTGCCAGTTCTGCGCGACGGGCCAGGCGGGGTTCCGCCGCCACCTGACCGTCGGGGAGATCGTGGAACAGGTGGCCAGGGCCGCCGCCGCCGCCCGCCCGCGGCGCCTCGGCAACGTGGTCCTGATGGGGATGGGCGAGCCGCTGGCCAACTTCGACCGCGTCTGGCCCGCCGTGCTGCGCATGGTGCGGGACATGGGCATCTCGGCCCGGCACGTCACCGTGTCGACGGTCGGCGTCGTGCCCGGCATCCGCCGCCTGGCCGCCAGCGGCGTCCCCGTCAACCTCGCCGTCTCGCTGCACGCCGCCAACGACCGGCTGCGGGACCGGCTGGTGCCCATCAACCGCCGCTACCCGCTCGACGTCCTCGTCGACGCCTGCGCCGAGCACGTCGAGCGGACCGGGCGCCGCCTGTCGTTCGAGTGGGCGCTCATCGCCGGCGTCAACGACGGGGCCGCGGACGCAGCCGAGCTCGCCGCCATCGCCGGCCCGCTGCGGGCCCACGTCAACCTGATCCCGCTCAACCCGACGCCGGGCTACCCGGTGCGCGGGAGCGCGCCGGCCGTCGTGCGCGAGTTCCGCGACCGCCTGCTCGGCCTGGGGGTGAACGCGACCGTGCGATCCACCCGGGGCGTCGAGATCGACGCCGCCTGCGGGCAGCTCGCCGCTCGGGCAGCGTCGTCGCCGGCCGCCGGGCCGGGGAACGCCGCGGCCGGCGACCCGGGGAGCGCCGACCGGGGGGCCGACGAGGGTGCGCACGGGTCGGTGCTCTCCGTCGCCAAGGGCAAAAGAAACGCACAGCAGGCTCACAGGATCGGGGCGCAGACTCGGGTACCATGACCGCACCGATGGGCCTGCCCGCGTCCGCAGCCGCCGGGTCGGCGGCCCCCCGGATCCTGGTCGTCGACGACGAGCGGAGCATCACCGACCTGCTGGGCATGGCGCTGCGTTACGAGGGGATGGACGTCCGCGTGGCGCATCTCGGTCGTGACGCCATCGAGTCGGCCGCGGCGTTCCGGCCGCACCTGGTCGTCCTGGACGTGATGCTCCCGGACCTCGACGGCTTCGAGGTGCTGCGGCGGCTCGCGGCCGACCACCCGCACGACCGCCTGCCCGTGCTCTTCCTGACGGCCCGCGACACGCTCGACGACAAGCTCCGGGGCTTCACCCTCGGGGGCGACGACTACATGACCAAGCCCTTCAGCGTGGAGGAGCTCATCGTCCGGGTGCGGGCGATCCTGCGGCGCGCGCACCCCGGTGGCGAGGAGACCGGCCGGCTGGTGGTCGGCGACCTGGAGCTCGACGAGGAGAGCCACGAGGTGCGCCGGGGCGAGACGATCGTGGAGCTCACCCCCACCGAGTTCAAGCTGCTGCACTACCTGATGCTGAACGCGGGCCGGGTGGTGTCGAAGGCGCAGATCCTCGACCGGGTGTGGAACTACGACTTCGACGGCAACGCCAACGTGGTCGAGATCTACATCAGCTACCTGCGGCGCAAGGTCGACAGCCTCGGGCCGAGGATGATCACGACCGTTCGGGGCGTGGGCTACAGCCTCAGAGCGGCGCGATGACCCTTCCGCCGGCGCCGGAAGGCCCCGGCGGTCCCGTCACGCCGGGGCCCGCCCCGCCGCACGCCGGCGGGCTCCAGCCGGGCCCGCACCCGCCCGACGCCGGGCCGCAGCCGGGTCCGTTCCCGCCGCACGGCGGCGGGACCCCGGAAGGTCTCCGGGCGCAGGCCGGGCGTGGCGACCGGTGGCGGTGGCTGGCCCGGCTGACGCTGCGGACCAGGCTGCTGCTCGTCCTGGTCGGGATCCTGGCGGCCGGGCTGGTGGCCTCCGACCTGGTCACCTTCACCGAGCTGCGCAACTACCTGGTCGGCCAGGTCGACACCCAGCTCCAGTCGGTGCCCGTCAACAGCGTGGCCGACACCGTCTACCGGTGCAGCATCCAGGCGGCCACCGAGGGCACCACCGGCTGCACCTCCGTCCCGACCGACGTGGCCGCCAGCCTCGGCCGGGGCACGCTCGCCCAGCTGGTCATCCCGGGCGGCCGGACGCTCAGCCTGTGGATCCGCCCCGCGCCGGCGCCCCCGGCTCCGGTCCTGCCGCGCTCGCTGCCGGCCGGCCCGTTCACGGCCCACGCCGGCGACGGCACTCCCTACCGGTTGCTCGTCCAGGTGCTGCCCACGACCGGGTCGGGCGTGCGCGGCCCGCAGTTCGTCTTCGTCCCGGGCACGCTGCTCGTCGTGGCGGTGCCGCTGTCGGGCGTCGACCACGACCTGGCCCACCTGGCGGCGATCGAGGTGCTCGTCAGCGTCGTCGCGCTGGTCGGCCTGGGAGCGCTGTCGTGGTGGGTGGTCCGGCGCGGGCTGCGGCCGCTGCGCGAGATGACCGGCACGGCCCGGGCCATCGCCGCCGGTGACCTGTCGCGCCGCGTCGAGCACACCGAGGAGGCCACGGAGGTCGGCCAGCTCGGCCAGGCGCTCAACACCATGCTGGGCGAGATCGAGCAGGCCTTCGCCGCCCGGGCCGCCTCGGAGGAGCGGCTCCGCCGGTTCCTGGCGGACGCGTCGCACGAGCTGCGGACGCCGCTGACGTCCATCCGCGGCTACGCCGAGATGTTCGACCGCGGCGTGCGTGACCGGCCGGAGGATCTCGCCGTCGCCATGGGCCACATCCGCTCCGAGGCCGACCGCATGGGCGTCCTCGTCGAGGACCTGCTGCTGCTGGCACGGCTCGACCAGCAGCGCCCCCTCGCCATGGAGCCGGTGGACCTGGCCGGCGTGGTCCAGGAGGCCGCCTCTGCCGCGCGTGCGGCGCACCCCGGGCGCCACGTGTCGGCCGCCACCCCCGAGCACGCCCCGGTGCTGGGGGACGCGGTCCGGCTCCGCCAGGTGGTCGACAACCTGGTGGCCAACGCCATCGTCTACTCGCCGCCCGACGGCCCCGTCGACGTGGCCGTGACCTGCGGTCCGACCGGGACCGAGGTGACGGTGGCCGACCGGGGGCCGGGCATCGCGCCCGAGGACCGTCGCCGGATCTTCGAGCCGTTCCAGCGCCTCGACCCCTCGCGCACGCGGGCGACCGGCGGCGTCGGGCTCGGGCTCGCCATCGTGGCGGCCATCGTCCGCGCGCACGGCGGCGCGGTCTCGGTGGAGGAGCGGCCAGGCGGCGGCTCGCTCTTCCGCGTCAGCCTCGCGCCGGCCGGCGCGCCGGCGTCGAGCGGCGACGCTGGAGCGGCGCCCACGGCCGTGCCGCCGGAGCCGGTTCGGTCCGCGGGGCCCGAGCCCTCCGGACCGCACGCGCGCAACGGCAACGGGACCTCGCCTGCGGCGCCCCCTCCCGGCCCGCCGCTGCAGCACGCCCCGACCCCGGGCGGGGCCGACGACCCGGCCGGGGCGCGCCCCGGGGCCGGCGACCAGGCCTGACGGTTCCTGCCGGTCCCGAGGTGGTGGGTGGCTCGCACCCGTCGGGTACGATGCCCGCTCCGGGCCGGGATCGCCTCGGGCGCGCTGTTCCGGTGGCGTCGAACCGCCCGGCCGCGGCGTCAGGCCGGCGACAGGCCGGGGCCGGCGCCGATGACAGGCTGGCGCCGCCGACAGGCAGGGGCCGACGACAGGCCGGGGCGGGGCGCCCGTTCCAGGAGCGTGCCGAGGCACGGGGAGCCAGGAGATGGGGGGACGGATGCGAAGGCGTGGACCCGGACGGCGATCGGGGCGTGGTGCCGCCCGGCAGCGGGTGGCGGTCTCGGGCGCCCTGGCGGCGCTGGCGGCTGTGGCGGCCGCGTGCGGGACGTCGTCGACGTCGACCGGCGCCACCGGGAGCGCCGTCGCCGCCGGCTCGGCGGCGGCCGCCGCTGCCGTCCGCAAGGCGTCGCAGGTCACGGACGAGGCCGGCTCGGCCGCCATCGCCGTGCACATCCAGACCAACGAGCAGTCGTCGGGCACGGGCCGGCTCGGCCTGGCCCTGCTGGGCGCGTTCGACCTCACGACGCAGCGCGGGGCCATCACCATGTCGGTGACCGGCACCGGCCAGGGCACGCCGCCGTCGTTCCACATGGTGTTCGCCGGCGGCTCGCTGTACCTGCAGGCGACCGGGGCCCTGGCCGGGATCGGGGCGGGGAAGCCGTGGGTGTCGCTCCCCCCCTCGTCGCTCTCCCAGCTGTTCGCCGGGGTGGTGCCGGGGAGCGCCGCTGGTCCGATCGCGGCGCTGGTCACCGGGGACCCCCTGGCCGCGGTGGGCATGCTCGACACGGCCGACCTGACGGCGTCCGCCGTCGGTCCCCGCACCGTCGGCGGGGTGGCGGCCACCGAGTACGACGTCACCGTCGACCCGGTAGCCGCCGCCAAGCACGCCACCGGGAGCGCCAAGGCGCTCTTCGCCAGCCTGGGGACGAAGCCGGTCACCGCCCAGGTGTGGCTCGACCACCAGGGCCGCCTGGTGCAGCTGCAGGCACTCGCCTCCGGCGCGCCCGCCTCGGTGCCAGCTCACGGGGGGACCGCGGCCGCGCCGGTCGGCGTGACGGTCGACCTGAGCCAGTTCGGCTCGCCGGTGTCGATCACCGTCCCGCCACCCTCCCAGGTCACCCAGCGGACCGGCTCCGGCACCGCCAGCTCGTGACGGGGCCGCCCCATGCAGCCGGCGTCGAGCTCCGGCGGAGCCGGCCGGCGTGCGGCGGCGGGCGACGCCGTGCCGGCGGCGGACGTGCCGCTCCGGGGCCGCGACCGGCGTGTGGAGGGCGGTTCGGCTGTGCTAGGGAGAAGGTGTGACCGACCACCGCCACGGTGAGGCCTGCCGGCCCGTCGACCACGGCGCCGACGCGCCCGTGGCGGCAGGGGCGACGCTGGCGGCGACCGGTGCGGCAGGGACGCCCGTGGCGACCGGTGCGGCAGGGACGCCCGTGGCGACCGGTGCGGCAGGGACGCCCGTGGCGACCGGTGCGGCAGGGACGCCCGTGGC
>JAJZYI010000186.1 GCA_021798135.1 Actinomycetes bacterium
GCCGACGGCGCGCCGGGGTGCGCGCCGGCGCCCGCGGCGGCTTCCGGTAGCCGGGCGACGTCCCCACCGGCCGACCTGCCCCCGTCGGAGCCCGATCGGCGGCCCGCGCCGGTGACGCCGCCGGTGCGGTCGATGGAGCCGCTGCCGGCCGCTCCGGGGATGGTGGTCGTCCCCGACCCGGGTGGCGCGCCCTCGACGCCGGCGGCGGACCCCCAGGGCCCTGGCCCGGTCCGGCTCCGCGACGCCGCCCGTGTCGCGGTCGTGGGCTGGGTGGTCGCGACGCGGCTGGTGGCGGCCCTGCTCCCCGGCTCCGTCGCCGTCGCTCGACGCCACCTCGGGCGCTGGGCGCGCCGCCGGGCGCGGGCGCTGGCAGGTCGGCTGCCGGCACGGCGGTGGCGCACGCCGCCAGGCGCGCCGGCGGGGCCACCGCCCGGCGCGTGGTGGCGGTCGCTGGCCGACGTGGCCGCCGGCGGGTTGATCGACGCCTTCATCGCGCTGGGGCCGACCTTCGTCAAGCTCGGTCAGCTCATGGCGTCCGCCCCCGGGGTGTTCCCGGCGCCGCTGGCCAGCGCCGCCGAGCGGTGCCTCGACGCGGTGCCGCCGTTCCCCGCCGAGCAGGCCCGGCGGACCGTCGAGGAGGACCTGGGCACCCCGGCGGACGCGCTGTTCCGCTCGTTCGACGACATCCCACTGGCGTCGGCGTCGATCGGCCAGGTGCACGCGTGCGTGCTGGCCGACGGCCGGCAGGCGGTCGTGAAGGTGCAGCGGCCCGGGATCGTGGACCGCATGCTGGCCGATCTCCGGATCGCCGGCCTGCTCGCCCGGCAGGCGGAGCGGTGGGAACCGGCGCGGCGGCTGAACCCCACCGGCCTGGTGGCGGACATGCACCAGGTGACCGTGGCCGAGCTCGACTTCGTCCTCGAGGCGAGGCACCAGCAGGCGTTCCGGGCCAACATCGGCGCCTTCGGGGACAACGCCTGGGTGACCGCTCCGGAGGTCTACCCCGAGCTGTGCGGGCCCCGGGTCATCTGCATGGAGCGGCTGTGGGGCGTCCCCGTCGACGAGTTCGCCGTGCTGCGCGAACGAGGGGTCGACGGGGAGATGTTGATGCGGCGCGGGCTGAAGGTCGGGCTCGAGGCGGTGTGCCTCCACGGTCCGTTCCAGGCCGACACCCATGCCGGCAACATCTGGGTCCTCGACGACGGTCGCACCGCGTTCCTCGACTTCGGCATCACGGGGGAGCTGCCGCCACCGTGGCGGGCCATGGTCCGTGACCTCCTCCGGACCTTCATGATCGACGGCAACTGGGCCAGGGTGGTCCGCAACTACAAGGACCTCGGGGTCCTCGCCGAGGACATCGGCGACGACGAGGCCGTCGGGTCGCTGCTGAAGGTGGCGACGGAGCCCGTGCTCGACGCCGAGGCGGTGGCCATCGACCTGGCCGAGCTGTTCGGCACCCAGCTCGACCTCGCCCGCCAGATGGGAGCCAGCGTCCCCCGGGAGCTCATGCTCGTCGCCAAGCAGCTCTTCTACTTCGAGCGGTACCTGAAGGAGCTCGCCCCCGGCTACGCGCTGGCGCGGGACCTGTTCCTCATCAAGAACATCTGGCCCGAGGAAGCGGCCGCCCGCGCCGCCGAGCTGGGCGTGCCGTTCCCGGAGTGACCGGTGTGACCGGAGTGACCGGAGTGACCGGAGTGACCGGAGCAGGCCCTATCGGCCGCCCAGCCCTCTGCACAACGGGGCCCCAACGATGGCGCCTCCCGGTCTGCCGGGGCTGGAGGCAGGTGCCGCCGGTGCCGACACCTGGTGCATGCGAGACGACGCCGGCGGCCCGCCCGACGACGCGCTGGGCGCGGTGCGCGCCGCCCTGGACGGCGTGCTCGCCGACGGTGGCTGCCACGGGACGCTCGTGCTGCACCGCGACGGCACCCCCGGGGCGTGCTCCGAGGTGCTCGACGGTCGCACGTGCGCGGGCAGCGACCGGCCCCATGCCGGCGTCATCTCGTGTCGGGACCTGCTGGGGCTGGCGGGGTGCGAGCACTGCCTGGCCGACGACCGGGCCTGGCGTCACGCCGTCGACGTCGGGACCCTCGCCGCCGGCCAGCGCCGCTGCAGCCGGCATGGTGCGACGACCGGTGAGGTTCCGGGCGGCACAGGGGGAGCTCCCCGGGAGAGGCGCTCGCGCCGCTGCCGCTAGGTGCCGGCGCCGGTTCCGCCGGGCGCTCGCGCCACGGCCGCCGCGCACCCGACGGCTGGCGCGCGGCGCCGCCGCCGGCGGCTGGTGCCGGGGTGGTGCGGTGGATGATCACCGGATGGGTGGATAATCACCGGGTGAAGGTGGTCAGCCTGGTGCCGTCGGTGACCGAGACGCTGCTCGACTGGGGGGTCGTGCCGGCGGCGTGCACCCGGTTCTGCGAGCAGCCCGACCTCCCGGCGGTCGGGGGCACGAAGAACCCCGACGTCCAGGCCATCGTGCGGTTGGGACCCGACCTGGTGGTCCTCGACCGGGAGGAGAACCGGCGCGAGGACCACGACGCCCTGGTGGCGGCCGGCATCCCCGTCCACGTGCTCGCCATCCGGAGCGTGCGCGACGTCGTCGAGCAGCTGCCACTGCTCGCCAGGCGGCTCGGCGTCGACTGGGACCCGCCCCGACCACTGTCGCCGCGCCCGGCGTCGGCGCGTGTCGTCGTCCCGATCTGGCGGCGCCCGTGGATGGTCCTGGGCCCCGGCACGTACGGCGCCTCGATGCTCGAGCGGGTCGGCCTGGCACTGTGCGCGCCGGGCGGCGGCGCCCGGTACCCGACGGCGACGCTCGGCGAGCTCGCCGGGCTGGGGGCCGACGCCGTCCTCGCCCCCAGCGAGCCGTACCCGTTCGGGGAGCGGCACCGTGCCGAGCTCGAGGCCGTGGCTCCCGTGGTGTTCGTGGACGGCAAGGACCTCTTCTGGTGGGGGTCCCGGACGGCACCGGCACTGGAGCGGCTGGGCACCGTGGCGCTGCCCGGCTGACCGGCCCGGGCGTCGGGGCGCTGCCCGGCTGGCCGCCCCTGCGGGCTTCAGGAGGGATGGTCGCGCGTCGATAGTCGCGGGGACGGTCCTGTCGCGGCCGGCGGGCCGCCATCGGCCCGCAGCACGGGACGGGGGAGTGCTCGGCGACTGCGAGGGGCGTCCGACGGTGACGGTGCCATGGCGATGAAGGTGGCGAGCCAGGGGCCAGCGGCACCGGCGGTGCCGGACGTCGAGCCGCAGCTGCCGACGGGCGGGTCCGCCTCGCACCGCGGCGTGCTGGACGTGCTGCTCCCGGTCCTGTCCGCTTCAGCAGGGGCGCGCGACGACGGCGACGGCCCCGACCCGTTCGTGTTCCCCCGCTCCTGGCGGGCGGCCGCCCTGGCGTGGTGGGCGGTGGGCTCGCTGGCTGCGGTCCTGCTGGTGGCAGCCGTCCGGACCGGCATGCCGTTCATGGTCGAGCTGGTGCTGTGCGCCGGGCTCTTCACCATCCCCGGGCTGGCCGTGTCGAGGCTGCTCGTGCGGCGCAGCCACCCCGGCCAGCGGGGGATGTGGTGGTTCTGGCTGTACGGGTTGCGCAGCTTCTTCGTCTACGGCTACCTGGCCGCGACGATCCTGCTGTCGCAATGGGTGCTCGCCCGGCAGCCCGGCTCGATCTCGTGGGGCACCGCCCAGGTCGTGGCGGGAGGGTTCGGGGCGGTCGCCGTGGTGGCATGGGGCCTGGTGGTGCGCGACACGCTCCGCCACGGCGTGGGTGGTCGCGACCGGTCCGAGGTCGCCATCGACCTGTTCATGGCCGCCGTCGTCGTCGGGGGCGCCGCGCTCGCCTTCGGCTCGTCGATCGACCCGCATGCGCTGCGCGCCATCGGCTCGGTGCTGCTCATGCTCCGCCCTGCAGACGCGGTCTTCGGGATCGGCGCCGGGGTGCTCTGGTCGGCCACGCTCGTCAGGCTGCTCGGTGAGACGGCGGGGCTGCGGGCCATGTCGGTGGACGGGTTGGACCTGGCGACCGTGGTGCTGGTGCTGGCGGCGCCGCCCCTCGTCGCCCTGTCGCCGGTGCTGGCCGCCCACGCCGGCCTGCTGTGGCTGACGTTGCCGCTGGTGTTCCTGGCCGTCGTGCTCCCCGGCATGATCGCTGCCGCGCTCATGCTGATCGCCCGGGTGCCCGACGCCACGCGCTCCCTGCTCATCTGGCTGGTCGTGCTCCTGGTGGTCTCGACCGGCGACGCCTGGGCCCAGCTGGCCATGGCCCTGGCCGGGTACGGGCTGCCGGCGCCGCCTTTCGTCGTCGCCGGCTGCGCCAACTTCGGCATGCTGCTCGTGCTGCCGTTGATGGAGCGCCGCCGCCGCATCGTCGGCTTCGACCGCCTGGGACCCGACCGGCAGCTCCGGCGCTGGGACGTTGTCCCGTCGGTCGTCGGCCTCGGCGCCGCCGCCCTGCTCGCCCAGTACCTGGTGGCGGCCCGCCAGGCTGGCGCCGTCGGCGTCGCCATCCTCGCCGTGCTCGCCGTGCTGGTGGCCATGGGGGGCGCGCGCCACTACGCCGGCGTCCGCGAGACGAGGCGCCTGCACCGCCAGGTCATCGACATGACCGACGAGCTGTACGCCCAGTCCCGCGTGGACCCGCTGACCGGGCTCAGCAACCGCCGGGGCCTGCAGGAGCGCTTCCCGCAGCTTGCGGCGTCGTGCGCCCGGTCGGGCCGCCCCCTGTCGGTCGCCATGATCGACCTCGACCACTTCAAGCGCTTCAACGACGTCTACGGCCACCTCGCCGGGGACCGGGTGCTGTGCGAGGTCGCCTCGGCGGTGCAGGCCGCGCTGCGCGGCGAGGACCTGGCGGCGAGGTTCGGCGGCGAGGAGCTGTGCCTGGTGCTCCCGGGCGCCGAGCCGGAGCACGGCGCGCTGCTGCTCGAGCGGGTGCGCCGCGACCGCTCGGCTCGGTGGGCGGGCGCGGGTGGCGTCGCCGGTCCCGGCGCGGGTGGCGTCGCCGGTCCCGGCGCGGGTGGCGTCGCCGGTCCCGGCGCGGGTGGCGTCGCCGGTCCCGGCGCGGGTGGCGTCGCCGGTCCCGACTCGGTGCGGGTGGTCGTGACGTTCTCGGCGGGGCTGGCCCGCTGGTGGCCGGGGGACCAGCTCGAGGACGTCCTGCGCCGGGCGGACGAGGCCTGCTACCAGGCCAAGGCCGCCGGGCGCGACCGGGTGGTGGTCGCCGGCGCAGGCGGCGACCCCGGCACCGGCGGGCCTATGGTGTGAGGCGGCAGCCACGACGTGGCCGTCCAGCGGGCCTGTCCCGCCGGTGCGGGCCGGGTCGCGGGACCGAGGGGCGCGGGGCGCCGGGGCACGGGGAGGTCTCCATGAAGGTGCACGACAAGCTCTACATCGGCGGCGCGTGGGTGCCCTCGGCGGGTGCCGGCACCCTCGAGGTGGTGAACTCGACGACCGAGGAGGTGATGGCCACCGTTCCCGACGGGGCATCCGCCGACGTCGACGCGGCGGTGCGTGCCGCTGCGGACGCCTTCGAGGGCTGGGCTGCGGTCCCGGTCGAGGAGCGGGCCAAGGTGCTCGGGCGCATCCAGGACGCCCTGGCCGCCCGGACGGACGAGATCGCCCGGACGGTGGCCCAGGAGGTCGGCATGCCGCTGACCCTCGCCACCCTGGTGCAGGCCGGCCTGCCGGTGATGGACTTCGCCCTGGCGGCGCAGGCGCTGGGCGAGGTGCGGTGGGAGGAGGAGGTGGGCAACTCCCTGGTCGTGCGCGAGCCCGCCGGCGTGGTCGGAGCGATCACCCCGTGGAACTACCCGCTGCACCAGGTGGCCGCCAAGGTGTCGGCAGCGCTCGGCGCGGGCTGCACGGTGGTGCTGAAGCCGAGCGAGGTCGCCCCGCTCACGGCGTTCCTCCTGGCCGAGGTCATGGACGAGATCGGCCTGCCGCCGGGCGTGTTCAACCTGGTGACGGGCGTGGGGCCCGTGGTCGGGGAGGCCATCGCCTCGCACCCGGGGGTCGACATGGTGTCCTTCACCGGGTCGACGCGGGCCGGCAAGCGCGTGATGCAGCTGGCCGCCGAGTCGGTCAAGCGCGTCGCGCTCGAGCTCGGGGGCAAGTCGGCCAACGTCCTGCTCGACGACGCCGACCTGGACAAGGCCGTCCCCGCGGGCGTGGCCGCCGCGTACCTCAACTCGGGCCAGACCTGCTCGGCGCTCACCCGGATGCTGGTGCCGCGCGACCGCCTGGGCGAGGTCGAGGAGCGGGCCCGGGCCGCGGCCGAGGGCTACACCTGCGGCGACCCGTTCGATCCGACCACCCGCCTCGGGCCGCTCGTGTCGGCCGCCCAGCGCGAGCGGGTGCGGGGCTACATCGCCGCCGGGCTCGACGAGGGAGCCACGCTGCTGACCGGCGGCGCCGCGGCGCCCGAGGGGTGCGAGCGCGGCTTCTTCGTGCGGCCGACCGTCTTCTCGGAGGTGGCGAGCAGCATGAAGATCGCGCAGGAAGAGATCTTCGGCCCGGTGCTGTCCATCCTGCCGTACGACACGGAGGACGACGCGGTGCGGATCGCCAACGACTCCGCGTACGGGCTGGCAGGCGGGGTCTGGTCCGGTGACGAGGCGCGGGCCGAGCGGGTGGCGCGGCGCATGAGGACGGGCCAGGTCGAGATCAACGGCGGCTCGTTCAACCCGGCGGCGCCGTTCGGCGGCTACCGCCAGTCCGGCATCGGCCGAGAGCTCGGCCGGTTCGGCGTGGAGGAGTTCCTGGAGGTGAAGTCGCTGCAGCGCTGAGCGCGCTGCGGCCCCCGGCCCGGGCCCGGGCAGCGGCCGGTGCCAGTATCGGGGCATGACCATCACCTCGGTGTGCGTGTTCTGCGGATCGAGCCCGGGCCGGGACCCGGCGTTCGCCGAGGCGGCGCGGGCCTTCGGGCGGTCCCTGGCCGCCCGCGGCCTCGAACTGGTCTACGGCGGGGGCCATGTCGGGCTCATGGGCGCGGTCGCCGATGCCGCCCTCGGTGCGGGGGCGCGG
>JAJZYI010000187.1 GCA_021798135.1 Actinomycetes bacterium
CGGCGGCCACGGTGCTCCTCGACCTGCTCAAGGCGCCGCTGCTGCAGCGCCTCGGCGCCGCAGCCCCCGTCCCGGGGGGCTGACCGGACCGGGCGGAGCACGACCAGGAGCACGACCAGGAGCACGACCAGCGGCGAGCGGCGAGCGGCGTCCCGCTGCGGCGGGAGGGCCTGACCGGGGGCACGACCCGGTGCGGGGCGGAGCGGTCCAGGGCTCGGCCCCCGCCTCGCGTCAGCGCAGGCCCTGCTCGAAGCGCTGGCGCCACGACGGGTAGCGCGGCTCCCAGCCGAGCTCCCGCCTGGCCTTGGCGTTCGAGAAACCGCGCCCCTCGGTCATCATCGCCACCGCGACGTCCCCGGCGAGCAGCCGGGCCAGCCACGTGGGGACCCGCCACGGCGGCGTCACCCCGGCGCACGCCGCCAGGTGGGGCAGCCACTCGCTGGACGGGGCCGGTTCGTCGTCGACGACGTTGAACAGGCCCGTCGCCCGGCGCTCCACCGCCAGGACCGTCGCGCTCGCCGCGTCGTCGACGTGCACCCACCAGGAGTGGCCCGTGCCGGCCCCCACGACGGGGAACTGCCGCTTGCGCACGAGCTCGAGCTGATCGTCGGTGGCACCCGGCCCGTACAGCGCGCCGTACCGGAGCACCGCGCCCCCGGCGCCGAGCAGGTGGTCCGTGCCCTCGGTGCGGAGCCGGTTGGTGGTGGCGAACCACCGGTCCATGTGCTTGAAGTCCGGCTTCCTGCCGCCGATCGACGTCGTCTCGTGCACGACCGCGTCCGGGTGGGCGTCGGTCACCGCCTCGCCGACCGACGCGCACCCGGTGGGCGAGCCGGCCCTGCCAGGTGTGACAGGACGCTACGTGGGGGAACGGCCGCCGTCAGGTCAGGGCGGCCTGCACGGCGGCCAGCCAGGCGGACGGGTCCTCGACCTGCGGGTAGTGGCCGGCACCGCCGACCCAGTGGACGGTGGCGTCCGGCCGCTCGCCGTGGAGCCGCTCCGCCATGGCGGCGACGGCGATCGGGTCCGCCGGCCCCCACACGATCGACAGCGGCGAGCCGTGGGTCTCGATCGCCCCGGTGAAACGGCGCTCGTTGGCGCGCCGCTCCTCGATGTAGCGGACCGTGCGCGCCAGCAGGCGGTTGCCGCCGCCGTGGACGACCAGCTCGGCGTGGGCAGCCATGTCGATCGCCCGCGGGGCCGGAGCCAGCGTGGCGGCGAGCGCGGCCTGCAGGTCGCCGGCGGAAGGGGCCAGAGCGTCGTCCAGGCGCTCGTCGGGGAGCGACAGCAGCAGCTGCTGGCCCGCCGTGAGGTTGGCCATGCCGATGTAGATGCTGCCGTTGGTCACCACCCGCCGGGTCACGTCCACGGGCCACGTGCCCTCGCGCTGGCGGGCCAGCAGCTCGCCGCCGACGGTGTCGCCCATGTCGTGGGTGACGAGCGCCAGGCGGTGGAGGCCGAGCGCGGCGGTGAGCGCGGCGACGACGTCCGCCTGCAGCGCCACCGTGTAGGCGACGTCGGGCTTGGCCGACAACCCGTGGCCGAGGAGGTCGACCAGCACCACCCGGCGACGCTCGGCGAGCCGGTCGACGACCCCGGCGAAGTCGAAGGACGACGTGGGGTAGCCGTGGACGACGAGCAGCGGCTCGGCCCGCTCCCCGGTCCCGGCCGGGACGTCGACGGCGAACACCCGCCGGCCGAGCAGGTCGTGGTACGCGCCGCGGGCCTCCCAGGCGGCGATCTCGGGGTGGTGCCAGGTGGTCGTCGCAGACGCCATGCCGCTCCTCGCGCTCGGTCGGGGACGGCTCCGCCCCCCACACGGCCAGGTTAGGGAAGCCCGCGCCGCCAAACGAGCCGGTGCCGCCACGAGCCGGTGCCGCCACGAGCCGGTGCCGCCACGAGGGCCGGTGGACCCTGGACGGACCGGTGCCGCCACGGGGGCCGGTGGACCCTGGACGGAGCGGCGCCGCGAGGGTCACGCTGGGACGGTGGCCGTCGAGGTCCGCTGCTACGCCGAGCTGAACGACTTCCTGGCTCCGGCACGCCGCGGCAAGGCCTTCGACGTGGAGGTCGGGCCGCACACCACCGTCAAGGACCTGGCCGAGTCCCTCGGCGTGCCGCACACCGAGATCGACGTCGTCGTGGTGAACGGCGAGTCGGTCGGCTTCGGCCGCAGGGTCGCTCCCGGCGACCGGGTGGCGGTCTACCCCGTCTTCGAGGCCCTCGACGTGACCCCGGTCGTGCGGCTCCGCCCGGCGCCGCTGCGCCAGCCCCGCTTCGTCCTCGACGTCCACCTGGGCCGCCTGGCCCGCCTGCTGCGGCTGCTGGGGTTCGACTCGCTGTGGTCCCACGACGCTGACGACGCGACGCTGGTGGGCGTGTCGCTCGGCGACCGGCGCATCCTGCTCACGCGTGACCGCGGGATCCTCAAGCGCTCCGAGCTGACCCACGCCTCCTACGTGCGGGAGCAGGTGCCGCGCCGCCAGGTGGTGGAGGTGCTGCGGCGCTTCGACCTGTTCGGAGCGGCGGTCCCCTTCGGGCGCTGCCTCGCGTGCAACGGGGTGCTCGAGCACGTCGAGAAGGCCGAGGTGCACGACCTGCTGCCGCCGCGCACCCGCCGGGACTTCGACGAGTTCCGCCGCTGCCGCGGGTGCGGGCGCGTCTACTGGAAGGGCTCCCACTACGACCGCCTGCGGGCCCTGGTCGACGACGTCCTGGCCGAGGGGGTCGGGTCGCCGCAGCCGGCAGCAGGCTGAACCCGTCACCGGACACCGAGGAACGGCGCGCCGCAGCCGCAGCCGCAGCCGGCGACCGGTGCGGCCGGGCTCACGGCCGGCAGAGGACCTCGCCGCTCGGGATCACGATCCATCCGGTGTCGGAGGCGGCCCAGCGGTGCCACGCGTCGGCGATGGCCTCCAGCTCGCCGTCGGTCGCCAGGCCGTGGTCCCGGGCGGCGTCGGCGAAGGCGGAGCGGGTGGCGCGCCCGGCCCACGAGCCGCCCCACCACCGGCGCTCCTCGGCGGAGGCGTGGACCCACGTGCTGGCCGAGGCCGTCACCTCCGCGTACCCGGCCTGCCGGGCCCACGGCACCAGCCACCGCCCGGCGAGGGGCTCGCCGCCGTTGGCCCTCGCCACCGCCAGGTAGAGGGCGAGCCACCGGTCGAGGGCGGGGTCGGGCGGCGTCCACAGGAACCCCCCGTAGTCCCCGTCCCGGGCCGCCACCACGCCGCCGCGGCGGCACACCCGGCGCATCTCGCGCAGGGCGGCCACGGGGTCGGGGAGGTGCTGGAGCACCTGGTGGGCATGGACGACGTCGAAGTGGCCGTCCGGGTAGGGGAGCTCCAGGGCGTCGGCCTGCTCGAAGGCGACGTTGTCGACGCCGCGGGCCGCGGCCGTGGCTCGAGCCTCCTGGAGGATGCCGGCGGCCGCGTCGACGGCCACCACCGGGCCGGGGGCGACCAGGGCGGCGAGGTCGGCCGTGATGGTGCCGGGCCCGCAGCCGACGTCGAGCAGGCTCTGCCCGGCGCGCAGGTGCGGGAGGAGGTAGGCGCAGGAGTTGGCTGCCGTCCGCCACCGGTGGGACTGCAGGACGCTGTCGTGGTGGCCGTGGGTGTAGCGCGGCGCGGGCTGCTCGGTCATGGCGACAGCATGCGCCCCCGCCACGCCCCTGCACCAACGGGCCGTCACGGGCCCGGCCTCCCGCGGGGACCGCGGCCACCTACTGTGACGGGGTCACCCGGCGCGTCGCCCAGGCGGCGCGGCCCGACACGAGGAGACCCACGTGCCGACACCCCTGCAGGACCGTCCCGCCTTCGCCGCCCTGGCCGAGCACCACCGGCAGGTCGAGGGCCGCCACCTCCGCGACCTGTTCGCCGAGGACCCGGGCCGGGCCGAGCGCTTCAGCGCCGAGGCGGTCGGCATCCACCTCGACTACTCCAAGAACCGGGTCACCGACGAGACGATGCGGCTCCTGGTCGAGCTGGCCGAGCAGTCCGGGGTGCCCGAGCGGCGCGACGCCATGTTCGCCGGCGAGCGGATCAACGTGTCCGAGGACCGCTCGGTGCTGCACGTCGCCCTGCGCATGCCGAAGGGCACGGCCCTCGTGGTCGACGGTGTCGACGTGGTGGCCCAGGTCCACCAGGTCCTCGACCGCATGGCCGCCTTCGCCGACAGGGTCCGCTCGGGCGAGTGGCGCGGCCACACCGGCAAGCCGGTCCGGGCCGTCGTCAACATCGGCATCGGCGGGTCGGACCTGGGGCCGGTGATGGCCTACGAGGCCCTGCGCCACTACTCCCGGCGCGACCTCACCTTCCGCTTCGTCTCCAACGTCGACTCGACCGACTTCGTGGAGGCCACCAGGGACCTGTCGGCCGAGGAGACGCTGTTCATCGTGTCGTCCAAGACCTTCGGCACGCTCGAGACCCTGACCAACGCCACCTCGGCCCGGGACTGGCTGGTCGGGCAGCTCGGCGACCCGGCGGCCGTGGCCAAGCACTTCGTGGCCGTGTCCACCAACGCCGAGCGGGTGGCGGCCTTCGGCATCGACACGGCCAACATGTTCGGCTTCTGGGACTGGGTCGGCGGGCGGTACTCGATGGACTCGGCCATCGGCCTGTCGACCATGGTCGCCGTCGGCCCCGAGCGGTTCAGGGAGATGCTGGCCGGCTTCCACGCCATGGACGAGCACTTCCGCACCGCGCCCCTGGAGCGGAACCTGCCGGTCATCCTCGGCCTGCTCGCGGTGTGGTACGTGGACTTCTTCGGCTGCCAGTCGATCGGGGTCATGCCGTACGAGCAGTACCTGAAGCGCTTCCCGGCGTACCTGCAGCAGCTCACCATGGAGTCCAACGGCAAGCACGTCACGCTGGACGGCAGCCGTGTCGGCCACGCCACCGGCCCCGTCTACTGGGGGGAGCCCGGCACCAACGGCCAGCACAGCTTCTACCAGCTGCTCCACCAGGGCACGCCGCTCGTCCCCGTCGACCTCGTCGGGTTCGCCAAGAGCCTCAACCCCCTCCGGGACCACCACGACATCCTCTCCTCCAACGTCTTCGCCCAGGCCCAGGCCCTGGCCTTCGGCAGGACGGCGGACGAGGTGCGGGCCGAGGGCACCCCGGAGGCGGTCGTGCCGCACCGCGTGATGGAGGGCAACCGCCCGAGCAACGTCCTGCTGGCCGAGCAGCTCACCCCGCACCTCCTCGGGGCCCTGGTCGCCCTGTACGAGCACAGCGTGTTCACCCAGGGCACCATCTGGGGGATCGACTCCTACGACCAGTGGGGGGTGGAGCTGGGCAAGGTCCTCGCCCAGGCCATCGTCCCCGAGCTCCGGTCGGCAGACGAGCCCGAGCTCGGCCACGACAGCTCCACCAACGCCCTCATCCGCCGCTACCGGGAGCTGCGCGACCGGTAGGCGAGGCCCGGCAGGAGCCCCGGGACCGTCAGGCAGCGACGGCAGGAGCCCCGGGACCGTCAGGCAGCGACGGCAGGAGCCGCGGGCGGGCAGGCAGCGGCGGCGCGCCCGGCCCGCGGCAGCGGGCGGCGGCGGCCCTGGCCTGCGTCAGCGCTGCAGCAGGCGCTCGAGCGCTTCGCGATGCACCCGCAGGGCGCGCTCGTCGGCGAGCACGAACCGGACGGTCCGCACGCAACGGAGCCGCTCGGCCGCGTCGAGCACCACACCGAGGGCCACCCCGGCCGCCGCCGCCATGGGGTACCCGAAGACGCCTGTGGAGATGGCGGGGAACGCCACCGACCGCAGCTCGTGCCGGTCGGCGAGCTCCAGTGCATGTCGGTAGCAGGCCGCCAGCAGCTCGTCCTCGGGCCGGTCCACCCCGTACACCGGCCCCAGGCAGTGGATCACGTAAGGGTTCGGCAGGCGGTGCCCGCCCGTGACGACCGCCTCGCCCGGCGCGATCGGGGCGAGCGGCCGGCACTCCTCCGCCAGCCCGGGCCCGGCAGCGCGGTGGATCGCACCGGCCACGCCACCGCCGGGCAGGAGCGCGGCGTTGGCCGCGTTGACCACCGCGTCCACGTCGGGCTGGTCCACGATGTCGCCGGTGACCAGCGACACGGTGACGCCGTGGACCTCGACCTCGTGCGCCTGCACCGCGCCCGACGTTACGCCGCCGGTGGGAGCAGGCGCTCGTCCAGCGGGCGGTCCCCCATGCCGGTCGACAGGCCGCGCCGCCCGGGCTACGACACCTGCCCCTCGGTTGCCGGCACCTTCGCATCGACGGCCAGGCTGACCGCCTCGAGCGCCTCCTCCACCGCCACCTCGGTGGGCAGGTCGAGACCCTTCCTCCACACCCGCAGCTCGTTGAAGAGGAGGTTCAAGACGAGCACCACGATCACCGTCGAGGTGATGGAGCTCCCGAAGATGACCTGGAAGTTGCTGGGGAAGTGCTCGTAGATGCTGGGGGCCACGACGGGCATCATGCCCACCCCCAGGGCGACGGCCACGATCAGGAGGTTGTGGCTGGCCCGGAAGTCGACCTTGGCCAGGGTGCGGATCCCGACCGCCGACACCATGGCGAACATGGCCAGCGCGGCGCCGCCGACGACCGGTCCCGGCAGGCTGGCCACCACCTGGCCGACCTTCGGCAGGAGGCCGAGGACGACCAGGAACAGGCCCGCCACCGTCACCACGTAGCGGCTGCGGACCTTGGTCAGGCCGACCAGCCCGACGTTCTGGGCGAAGGCGGTGTCGGGGAAGGAGTTGAAGAAGCCGGCGAAGACGGCCGACAGGCCGTCGGTGGCGATGCCCCGGGCGATGTCGGCGGGGCTGAGCTTGCGGTCCACCATCTCGCCCACCGCCAGCATGTCGGCCGTGGACTCGGTGAAGGTGACCAGCATCACGATGATCATGGAGATGATCGCCGACGCCTCGAACGTCGGCGCCCCGAAG
>JAJZYI010000188.1 GCA_021798135.1 Actinomycetes bacterium
CGGACCCACCGGCGCCGCCCGTGGCGCGGGCCCGGCAGCGAACGCCGGCACCCGGGAGGCGTCGGGCACCCGCGGGACGTCCGGCACCGGGGGCACGTCCGGCACCGGGGGGACGGCCGGCACCGGGGGGACGGCCGGCACCGGAGCCGCGGGCGCGGGCGCGGCCGGCACCGGGCATGACCAGGTCCCGGACGACCACGCCGGCGCCGGCGCCGGCACCGCGGCCGGGAGCGGGCCCTCGGGCGGGAGCCGACGCCCGCACCGGCTGCTCGGGGTGGTCTCGCTGGCCAAGGGCGACGTCCCGGGGCTCGGGACGGTGCAGCGCCAGCACCGGCCCCCGGACGCCAACCGCGCCCTGGTCCTGCGCTCCAGCGCGTGGGCCGTCGTGGCCGTGGTGCTCCTCTTCGGGTCTCGGACCCTGCTGACCTCGGGGTTCCCGGCCGTCGGCCAGCTCCTGCCCATCCCCACCTGGGGCGGGCTCTGGCACGGGTTCACCGCCGGGTGGCACCCGGTGGGCGCCGGGACGGGCGCGCCGGCGAGCCCGGGGCTGGCGCTGCTGGGGCTGCTGGCGACGGCGCTGGTCGGCTCCGTCGGGATGGTGCAGACGGTCGTGGTGCTGGGCTGCCTGCCCGTCGGCGCCATCGGGGTGTCGCGCCTGATGCGGGGCAGCGGCTCCTCGCGGGCCCGGATGGTCGCCACCGTCATGTACCTGGCGCTGCCGCTGCCCTACGACGACATTGCCACCGGTCGCTGGACCGACCTGCTCGTGTATGCCGCCGTGCCCTGGCTCCTGGCCATCCTGGCGCGCTCCGCCCGCTTCGAACCCATGCAGCCGGCCGCCAGGGACGGGTCGGGCACCAGGGAGCGGCCGTGGCGTCGCGGGCTCGTCGGGCACGTCGTGGTGTTCGGCGTCGTCGACGCCGTGGTGGCTTCGCTCGCTCCCCAGGCGCTGGCCGTGGGCCTGGTCCTGGCGACCGGCCTGGCCGTCGGCTCCCTGGCCGTCGGGGGCTGGGGGTCGGCGCGCGCCGCGGGGCGCCTCCTGGCGGTCTCCGCCGGGGGCACTGCCGTCGCCTTCCTCCTCCTGGCCCCGTGGTCGATCGGCGTGGTGGCGGGCGGCAGCAGGTGGCTGGTGCTGTTCGGCGTCCCGGTGACCGGCTCGACGGCACCGGGCGTCGGGGCGCTGCTGCGCCTGTCCGTCGGTCCGGTGGGCGCGACGCCCCTGGCGTACGCGGTCATCGCCGCCGCTGCGCTGCCGCTGGTGATCGGCAACCGGTGGCGCCTGGCCTGGGCCACCAGGCTGTGGGCGCTCGCCCTGGTGGCCTGGCTCCTGGCGTGGGTCGCTGGACGCGGGTGGACCGGACCGGTCGCCGTCCCGGTGGGCTCGCTCCTGGCGCCTGCCGCCCTCGCCATGACCGTGGCCATCGGCCTGGGCGTCGCGGCGTTCGAGGCCGACCTGCCCAGCTACCGGTTCGGCTGGCGGCAGGGCGCCTCGGTCCTGGCGGGGCTCGCCGTCGCCGCGGCGATGCTGCCCGTGCTGGGCGCCGCCACCAGCGGGCGCTGGGACCTGCCGCCGTCGGGCTGGCGCCAGGCCACCGCCTTCCTGCGCCGCCACGTGCCCGCCGGCGAGTACCGCGTGCTGTGGATCGGCTCCCGGGGCACCCTGCCCGGGTCGCCTTGGGTGATCGGGCCCGGCGTCGACGCCGTCCTCACCGGCGTCGGCGTCCCCGACGCCACGGCGCTGGCGGTCGCCCCGGCCCTGTCGCCGCTGCACCTGGTGGCCGCCGCGGTTCGCCAGGCCGAGCAGGGCGACACCGTGCAGCTCGGTCGGGCACTGGCACCGCTCGGCATCCGCTACGTCGTCGTGGTGCAGTCCCTCGCCCCGACGCTGCTGGGCTACACGTCGGCGGTGCCCTCGAGCCTGCCGGCGGGGCTCCTGACCGCGCGCGACCGGCAGATCGACCTGCAGGCCCTCAGCGGGGAATCCGGCTACCAGGTGCTGGCCAACCCGTCGGCCGTCCCCCTGCGGGCCGTCGCAGCGTCGGCCTCGCCGGCGCCGCCCGCCGTGGCCCCGGGGCGCTGGCACCCCGCGCTCGCCGGTGCGTCGGCGTCGGGCCCGTTCACGGGCGCCGTCCGGCGAGGGACGCTGCGGGTCAGCGGTGTGCCGGCGTCGACGTGGGTGGCCACCGCCGCCGACGGGCGGCCCCTGGCGGCGAGCCGCTCGGGCGGCCCGGCGAGCGCGGCGTTCGCGGTGCCGGCGGGCGAGGTCGTGACGGTCGCCGCCGGGAGCTCGTGGGTCCACGGGCTCGCCGTCCTGGCCGAGATCCTGCTCTGGCTCGTGGCCGTGGCGGCGCTGGCAGGCAGGCGCTGGTCGCTCGACTGGTGGCTGCGCGCCATCATGCGTCGGTCCGCCGCTGTCGGCGCCGGCCCCGGCGCCGGCGCCGGGGTGGCTGCCGGGGCCGGGGTGGCTGCCGGGGCCGGGGTGGCTGCCGGGGCCGGGGTGGCTGCCGTCGGCGGGGTGAGAGCCGAGGCGGACGGGCGGGTAAAGATGGGCTCCGACGCTGCCGGAGGTCGAGGTGGCGACGGCGACCGCGAGCGTGGAAGTGGCGGGGCATCGTCCGGTGGCGGGGCAGCGTCTGACGGCGGCACAGCGTCTGACGGCGGGGCAGCGTCCGGCGGTGGAAGCCGGCGCGTCGTGCCGTCGCCGCGGCGCCCGCAGGCCCCGACGACGACGGCCGGGCCGGAACCGTCCCGGAAGCCGGCGGGCAGGGGGGACCGCTCAGGGCGCGGCGCCGGCGGCCGGGAGAGCCCTGCCGAGGCGCGGCCGTGACGCTGTCGATGCGCCGGGCGTCGGTCGTCGCCGCCGTCGTCGCCGTGCTGCTGGCGATGTCGCTGGCCGACGGCGCCATCGGCCGCGCCGCGCCGCCGCCTGCCGCGACGGGCATGCTCCAGCCGGCGAGCGAGGTGGTCCCCGCAGGGGTCGGCACCTCATCGTGGTTCTGCGCCGGTGGGTCGGGGCCGCAGGCCGGTGGCGAGGAGACCGTCCTGATCGTCGACTCGACCGGCGTCCCCGTCCACGGGACGGTCACCGCCGTGCCGAGCAAGGGCCGGAGCCGCTCCCAGCAGGTCACGGTCCCCGCCGGCGGCACGACGAGCGTGGTCCCGGCCCGGCTGTCGCCCGGGCCGTGGGTGTCGGCGATCGTGCAGCTGGACGGTGCTGGTGTCGCCGTCGAGGAGTCGGTCGCCACCCCGCTCGGCTGGGCGGAGACCCCGTGCGCGTCGTCCACCTCGTCGTCGTGGTTCTTCGCTTCGGGTTCGACGGCGGGGAACGACGGGATCGCCCTGTCGGTGCTGAACCCCGGCGTCACGCCGGCCGTCGTCGACACGACCCTCACCACCGCGTCGGGAGCGGTCCTGAACCCGGCCGCCTACCAGGGCGTCACCGTCGAGCCCCGGTCGCTCGTGGTCGAGTACCTGAGCGACCACGACGAGGGTGACGCCTCCGTGGCCGCCACCGTGACGGCCGTGTCGGGGAGCGTGGTGGCGGCGGAGCTCCAGTCGTACACCGCGACCGGTCGCACCGGCGTGGCGCTGGACACCGGCGCACCGGCCGCAGCTCGTCACTGGGCGTTCCCCCTCACGGAGGAGATCGCCGGTGCCATGGTGCGGTTCCACGTGTACGACCCGGGCAGCCGCCCGGCGCGGGTGACCATGTCGGTCGGCTTCGCCCAGGGCTCCGCGTCGCCCATCAGCCTGACCGTGCCGGCTCACGGGGCCAGGGCGGTCACGGCCGAGCACCAGTCGCGGCTGCCGGTGGGGACGCCCTACTGGGTGCAGTTCACGAGCGCGGCGCCCGCCGGCATCGTGGTCGCCCGCGAGGTGGCGGGCCCGGCGGGGGGGACGGGCACGCCCCGCCACGGCCTGGTCCTGGGGACGGCGGCCGGTGCGCGGCAGTGGCTGCTGCCGGCGGTGACCGGGCCGGGCACGGCGCCGTGGGCGCTCGGCATCGTCGACCTCGCCGGCCGTCCGGTGACGGTCCGCGTGACAGTGGCAGCCGCGGCGCCAGGCTCGCCTCCGCCCGCAGGCTCGGCCATCGGGCCGTTCCGGGTGGCCCCGGGGGCGCCGCGGGTCTTCGCGCCGGCGCCGCCCTCGCCCGTGGGCCTGGCACCGATCGTGGTGACGGCCACGGGGCCCGTCGCCGTCGAGCTGGACCCGGAACCGATAGCGGCGCCCGGCGAGGTCGTCCTGCCCGCGGTGCCGATCGGCTGACCGCCGCGGTGGCGCCGCCGGCTCCGCCGCCGGGCGCTCGCCAGGGCACGTCGTGAGCCCGGCCGCCGGGGGGCCTGCTGGCGTCGGCCCGCTGGGCGGAGGGCGCCCTCGCCCAGGCTGCACCCACAGCGGGCGTGCGGCGGTGGCGACGGGGATCGGTCGCCGCAGGACCGGTGCGGCAGGGCGCCCGCCGGGCGCGCCGCCCCGGTGGGAGGCGTCGGTCGGCGTCGGGCGGGGCCTCAGCCGGCGTCGGACGGCGGCGCCGGCTGAGCGTCGGGAGCGAACGTCGGCACCTTGGCCGAACCGTTGCTGTGCACCGGACCGCCGTAGGCGGTGTCCACCAGCTTGGCGACCTCGTCGCCGTCGAGCGTCTCGCGCTCGAGCAGGCCACGGGCCACGGCGTCGAGCCCGCCGCGGTGCCGGCTGAGCAGCTCGATGGCCCGCTGCTCCTGGTCCCTCAGGATCTTCGCCACCTCGGCGTCGACGACGCGGGCGGTGTCCTCGGAGTAGTCGCGCGAGTGCAGCAGGTCCTCGCCCAGGAACACCATGCCCTGGGAGCCCCAGGCCATCGGGCCGAGCTCTGCGCTCATGCCCCACTCGCGCACCATCTTGCGGGCGAGCTCGGTGTTGCCCACCAGGTCGTTGCTGGCACCCGTGGACAGGTCGCCGTACACGAGCAGCTCCGCTGCCCGGCCTCCCATGCGGACCGCCAGGGAGTCCTCGATGACCTCGCGCGGGTAGATGTGGCGCTCCTCGAGCGGCAGCTGCTGGGTGACGCCCAGGGCCATGCCGGTCGGCAGGATCGTCACCTTGTGCACGGGATCGGCGTGCTCCAGGACGTAGGCGAGCACGGCGTGCCCGCCCTCGTGGAAGGCGACGCGCTCCTTCTCCTCGTCCGAGAGGACCAGGCTCTCCCGGCGCTGGCCCATGAGGACCCGGTCGCGAGCCGCCTCGAAGTCGGCCATCTCCACCTGCTGGGAGCCCCGCCGCACGGCATGGAGGGCGGCCTCGTTCACCAGGTTGGCGAGGTCGGCGCCGCTCATGCCGGGCGTGCCGCGCGCGACCAGCTCCAGGTTGACGTCCGGGCCGACCCGCTTGTCCTTGCAGTGCACCCGCAGTATGGGGAGCCGCTCCTCGAGGTCGGGGAGCGGGACCACGATCTGTCGGTCGAACCGGCCGGGGCGCAGCAGGGCGGGGTCGAGGATGTCGGGCCGGTTGGTGGCGGCCATGATGACGATGCCCTCGGCGGGGTCGAAGCCGTCCATCTCGGAGAGCATCTGGTTGAGCGTCTGCTCGCGCTCGTCGTGGCCGCCGCCGAGGCCGGCGCCCCGCTTGCGGCCGATCGAGTCGATCTCGTCGATGAAGATGATGGCTGGCGCCTGCTTGCGGGCGGTCTGGAAGAGGTCGCGCACCCGGCTGGCGCCCACGCCCACGAACATCTCCATGAAGTCCGAGCCGCTCACGGACATGAACGGCACGCCTGCCTCGCCGGCGACGGCACGGGCCAGCAGGGTCTTGCCGGTGCCGGGCGGGCCGACGAGCAGGATCCCCTTGGGGATGCGGGCGCCCACGTCACGGAACCGGTTCGGCACCTTCAGGAAGTCGACGACCTCGCTGATCTCCACCTTGACGCCGCTGTAGCCGGCGACGTCGGCGAATGTGGTGCGGGGACGCTCGGTCGTGTACAGCTTCGCCTTGGAGCGGCCGATCGACATGATCCCCGACATCTGACCCTGGGCACGGCGTGAGAACCACATGAAGATCCCGACGAGGAAGAGGAGGAGCAGGATGGTGGGCAGCCACGTCGCCCACAGGCTCTGGGTCGGCGTGTGGTACTTGGCCGGGATCTTCGCCAGCAGGTCCATCTCGGAGCTGGTGAGGGTGCCCGGCCCGTTGACGGAGTAGCGCTGGCCGCCGGTGAGCTGGCCGGTGATGACCCCGGTGCTGTTGTCGACGGTGGCGCTCGCCACCTTCTTCGCGTTGACGTCGTGGACGAACGTGGCGTAGTCGATCTGGGTGACCGAGGGCCGGTGCAGGAGCTGCGGGACGATCACCACGGCGACGAGTGCCAGCACGAGCAGGGCAAGCACCCAGCGCCAGCTCTTGTCGCCGCCGGGACCCGGGCGGGTCTGGCCGCCCGGCCCGGCCATGGGGGGGCGGCCGCCGCGGCGGTCGGGTGTGGGCGCGGGCATCACTCCATGGTATGTCCAACCGGCCCCGGCCGATGCCGCGGCCCCGGCGGCCGCCGGCCCGGATGCGGCGGCCCTGCTCGCCGGTCCGGCGACGGGGTCGCCCGGGTGGCGGTCGCTAACCTGAGCCGGTGGACAGCGGAGACGGCTCGCGCAGGCGGCCGGCGGCCGAGCGGCCGGCGCGCCAGGGGCGGCGCGGCCCGCTCCCGTCTGCGCCGGGGAGGGGGGAGCCGAGCCGGGCGGGCGCAGCGGCGGGGACGGACCGGACGGCCCCGGGCGGACGGGGACCCGGGGGCGACCGCCTCGGCGGCACGGGCCCGGACGGCACGGGACCCGGCGCCACGGTCCCGGACGGCACGGTCCCGGACGGCACGGTCCCGAACGGCCCGGCCCGCATGCGG
>JAJZYI010000002.1 GCA_021798135.1 Actinomycetes bacterium
CGGAGGGACCGGCGCAGCTGGCGCCGCCGGAGGGACCGGCGCAGCTGGCGCCGCCTCGCCGGTCCGGCGGGCGCTGCGGCGCGGTCCCGAGGTCGTCGAGGTCGTGACCGCCGGCGGTGCCCCGTCCATCCCGGCGGGGGCGTCCGCCCCCAGGGGCAGCGCACCACATCACCGATCCGGCACGGGCAAGGGATCCGCTCGTGCCACCCACCGCGGGGCCCGCCCCGCACCGACATGGACGTCGGCCATCGAGCAGCTGCGGGAGCGCACCGTCCGCCGAGCGTGAGCCGGCGGCGGCGGTCCCGCCCGTCGCGAGAGGACAGTCCATGTCGACGTCGAGCGAGCGCGTCGAGACGCGCGCGGCCGCAGGCGGCCGCCTGCGCACGCTCCCGGGCAGCACGGCGCCCACGGCGCCCGTGCGCGGCGTGCCGGCGGTCTCCTGATGGGCCTGCTCGTGGCGGCGGGGTCGTCGATCACGGTGAACCTCGGCCAGACCCTGGCGAAGCCGTCGCAGAGCCTGATCGTCATCCTGGCGATCACCCTGCTGGCGGTGGCCCCGTCGCTCCTCGTCCTGCTCACGGGCTTCGTCCGGATCGTGGTCGTCCTCAGCCTGACGCGCAACGCCCTGGGCCTGCAGACGACGCCGCCGAACCAGGTGCTCGCCGGCCTGGCGCTCTTCCTCAGCCTCTTCCTGATGATGCCGGTGCTGAAGCAGGTCAACCAGGTGGCGGTGCAGCCCTACCTCCACGGCAAGGAGAGCGCGGTGGCCGCCTACCGCGAAGCCGAGGTCCCCCTGCGGTCGTGGATGCTGAAGCAGACGGGCCCCAGCGAGATGGCCCTCACCGAGAGCGTCGACCACGAGCACCCGGCCAAGCCGCAGGACATCTCCATGGCGGCGCTCGTCCCGGCCTTCCTGCTCTCGCAGCTCAAGAGCGCCTTCATCATCGGCTTCGTGGTGTTCGTGCCGTTCCTGATCATCGACCTGGTGGTGGCGTCGGCGCTCATGTCGATCGGGGTCGTCATGTTGCCACCGACCCTGGTGTCGCTGCCGTTCAAGCTGCTGCTGTTCGTGATGGTGAACGGCTGGGTCCTGATCACGCACTCCCTGGTGGTGAGCTTCCGATGACCGACGTGGAGGTGACCCACCTGGCCACGCAGGCGCTCCTCATGGGCGCCAAGCTGGGCGCACCGATCCTGCTGGCGAGCCTGGTCGTCGGCCTGGTGGTCTCCCTGTTCCAGTCGGTGACCCAGCTGCAGGAGGTGACCCTCACCTTCGTGCCGAAGCTGGCGGCGATCGCCCTGGTGCTGCTGTTCTCCGGTCACTGGATGCTCTCCCAGTTCGTCGGCTACGTCCAGCAGCTCTTCGGCCACGTCACCACCCTGGTCGGGGGCTGACGCCGTCCGGCGATGCAGATCTCGCTCGACCCGACGTGGCTGATCGGCTTCCTCCTGGCCTTCGTGCGCTCGGCCGCATGGCTGGCGGTGGTGCCGCCGTTCTCCAACGTCCAGAGCCTGCCCCGGACGGTCCTCGTCGGCGTGGCGGGCGGCTTCGCCATCCTGTCCGCCCCCCTCGTCGCCGCCGCCGGCGTGCCCACCACCACGCCGGCGCTCGTCGGGGCCATCGTGATGCAGGTCCTCGCCGGGGTGGCGCTCGGCTTCTCGGTCCGGATCCTGGTGGCCACCATCGGGTCCGCCGGTGCCATGGTCGACCTCCTCGGGGGTATCAGCGTGCCACCGTCGATGGACCCCCTGTCGGAGAGCCAGATGCCGCTGATCGGCCAGCTCTACGACCAGGTGGCGATCGTCGCGCTGTTCGCCAGCAACGGGGAGCTGCTGCTCGTGCGCGGGTTCGAGTCGTCGTTCGCCACCAGCGGGGTCGTCGCCGGCAACGGGAGCCACCTGGCGAACGTGCTGGTGGCCGACCTCGCCACCTTCTTCACGGCATCGCTCGAGATCGCCGCCCCGATCCTGGCCGTGCTGTTCTGCACCCAGATCAGCCTGGCCCTGCTGGCGAAGGCCGCGCCACAGCTCAACGCCTGGTGGCTCGGCATGCCGCTGCAGATCCTGCTGTCGCTGCTCATGACCGCCTTCGCCATCCGCGTGGTGCCCGGCTACCTCACGCAGCTGGTCGACCGGGCGCTGCAGGACGCGCACCTGATCCTCGGGCTGGCGTGAGGCGACCGTGGCGGGGAACCGTGACGACCGCACCGAGAAGCCCACCGCCAAGCGCAAGCGCGACGCGCGCCGCGAGGGGCAGATCGCCAAGACGCCCGAGCTGGCGGGGTGGCTGTCGCTGCTGGCGGTGACGGAGGCGGCCCCCAGCCTGCTGCGCAGCGCCACCACCCGGATCGAGGGGGTGTTCGCCCAGGCGTCGCACGTGATGGCGAACCCGACGGCGCCCGGCGCGCTCGCCGTGTTCGAGTCCGGCCTCGGCCAGGCGGTCTTCGTCACGCTCCCGATCCTCGGCATGGTCGGCGCGCTGGCGCTGTTCGCCACGGTGAGCCAGGTCGGGTTCGTGGTGGCCACCAAGGCGGCGGCGCCCAAGCTGTCACGCCTGAACCCGATCGAGGGCCTGCGCAACCTGCTGTCGCCGGCGACGCTGTGGGCGCTGGCCAAGGAGATCCTCAAGCTGGCCGTCGTCGGCCTGCTCTCCTACCAGGTCATCAGCGGCATGGTGCGCGAGCTGGTGGACGCCCAGCCGACCGGCCTGGGCCCGGTCGTGACGTACGCGGCGGGCCGGATCCTCGCCATGGTGCGCGAGGTCGCCGGGGCGGGCCTGCTCATCGCCGTCGGCGACTACGCGTACCAGCGGCACCGCATCGGCAAGAACATGAAGATGACCAAGCAGGAGGTGAAGGAGGAGGCCCGCAACCAGGAGGGCGACCCGCACCTGAAGGGGGCGATCAAGCGCAAGCAGCGCCAGCTGAGCCGCATGCGGATGATGGCGGCCGTCGCCGGCGCCGACGTGGTCGTCACCAACCCGACGCACTACGCCGTCGCCCTGCGCTACGACCCGGACGCGGGGCAGGCGCCGCGGGTGGTGGCGAAGGGCGCCGACGAGGTGGCGCGCCGGATCCGCGAGGAGGCGCACGAGCACGCGGTCCCCGTCGTCGAGGACCCGCCGCTGGC
The DNA here is from genome assembly GCA_021798135.1 of Actinomycetes bacterium. GTDB lineage: Bacteria > Actinomycetota > Acidimicrobiia > Acidimicrobiales > UBA8190 > JAJZYI01. The sequence continues at coordinate 3,130 of JAJZYI010000002.1, forward strand.
ACGGGCCCTGTACGCGGCGTGCGACGTCGACGCGCTCGTGCCCCACGAGCTGTACGTGGCCGTGGCCCGGTTGCTGGCCTTCGTCTTCATGCTCCCGGCGGTCGTGCGCGCCTCGGGCAGCGTGCACCGCCGGCCCACTTCGGCGATGATCGCCTGACCGGGCGGGCCGAGCGCCCGGCCCGCGGTTCCCCGCCGGCGCACCGGGAGCCCTGTAGCGTCGGGCCGAGACCGGGTCGTACCGCCGCGATCGGCGGGATCCCGCGCGAGCGAGGAGATCCCTCTTGGAAGGGCACGAGTTGGGAGCGCTGGTCGGCCGGTGGGCCCGTCTCCGGCCGACCGACGGGGCGGGCATCGTGAGGGACGGGGCGAGCCGCCGCCCGGCCGGCGACTGGGTCGAGGTCGCCGTGGTGTCGAACCTCGACACCGTGCTCCGCTGCGAGACGCGCGACCAGCGGGCGCTGGGGCTCGCCGGCCGGCCGGTGCTCGTGGAGCTCGGCGCGCCGGAGGCCATGGTCCGCCTGCCGGCGACGGTGCGCGTGCTGGTCGGCTCGCCGCCGCCGGTGGTGCTGGCGGTCGCCGTCGCGGGCGAGCTCGAGCACCTGCAGCGGCGGGAGTGGGTCCGTGCCCGGGTCACCGTGCCGGTCGAGATCACGGTGGACGCCACGCACGGGGGCGGGTCGTTCCGCAGCACCACGGTCGACCTCTCCGGCGGCGGGGTGCGCATCCGCCTGGCCGGGCCGCTCGAGGAGGGCGAGCCGGTCGGCCTGACCCTCTGGCTCCCCACGGGCCCGATCGAGGTCGACTGCACCGTGCTGGAGGTCACCGAGGACGGCATGGCCCGCCTGGCCTTCGACCGTGCGCCCGAGGCGGTGTCCAAGCGGCTCGTCCGGTTCGTCTTCGACGTGCAGGTCCGCAACCACCGTCTCGCCGAGCCCTGAACGGCCGGCCGGAGGGCTCCGGGTCGCGGAACGACGATCCGCCGTCCTCAAGCCGGGCCCCGGCCGCGCCGACACCTGCCACATGGGTGAGCTTCGACCGGCCGCGCCCTCCTGGGAGCCGCTCGTGGAGCGTGCCAGGACGCCGAGCGGCCGCGGTCCCGCGGCAGAGGTCCCGCCGGGGCCGGCCGGCCGGGCCGGCAGCGGCTCGATCCTGGCCCGCAACGCCGTCGCCGTCGTGCTGGCCCAGGTGGAAGCCGAGCGCGGCCTGGAGGGCGTCGACGCCGTGCTGGGGGCCGTGAGCGCCCGGCGGCAGCGGGTGGAGGACCTGGCGGCGCGGTCGTGGACGCCGGTGCAGGAGGTCGTGGCGGTGTTCCAGGCGGCAGCGGTCACCGTCGGCGACCCGGCCGTGAGCAGGCGCGCGGGCGCCAGCGTGTTCGCCCAGCCGCACATGGCGCCGGTGGTGGCGCTCCTGCGGACCCTCGACCGCCCGTCCGATGCCCTGGAGCTCATCGCCGACACGGCGGCGACCGAGTCGGCCGTCCTGGACCTGACGCTCGACGGGGTCCGGGGCGACGTCGCCTCCGTGTCGATGGCGATCCGCCCACCGCTGGCGCCCGACCACCTGCTCTGCGGGTACGCCGCCGGGCTGCTCTCGTCGGTCCCCGGCCTCTTCGGCCTGGCGCCGACCTCGGTCACCGAGACCGAGTGCCAGGCCGACGGCGCGCCCCGGTGCCGCTTCGTCGTCGCGTGGGGCGCCGACGCCGACGCCGGCGCCGCCGGCACCGGGCGGCGCCAGGAGGAGGGCGGCACCGTCGCGGAGCGAGTCGCCGCGAGCCTCGCCGCCCCGGGTGACCTCGACCGGACGCTCGCCGACGTGGTCGCCGGGGCGACGGGGGCGGCCGCCGGGCGCCGGGGCCTGCTGGCGGTGCGCGTGCCCGCCGGGGCCGGCGCGCCGGGACCGCTCGGCGACGGCGAGCCGCAGGTGTTCGCCTACGGGCTGACCGACAGCGAGGCCCGGGGTGCCGCCCGTGCCCTGGACCGCGTCCCGGTCCGGCCCGGCATCGCCGTCCGGGGTGCCGGCGGCTGGTGGCTGGCGCCGATCGACGACGGGTCGGGGCCGGCGGGCTACCTCGCCGTCGACGGGCCGGCGTGCGACGACCCCGGGCGCCGCGTGGCGTCGTGGTCGGCGATGGCGTCGATCGCCGTGCGGACGGCGACGCTGGGCGCTGCCGTCCGCGGCCGCGCGCAGGCGGCGTCGGCGCTGGCGGACGCGGCCGGTGATCTCGCCCGGGCCGGCAGCAAGGCCGACGTCGCCCGGGTCCTGGCCCGGGCCGCGCCGCTCGTCGTCGGCGGGCACCGGGCCGTGGTGGCGGAGTGGCTGCCGGCGTCGGGGAGCCTGGTGACGCTGGCGCGCACCGCCCCCCGGGCGCTGCAGCGCACCGACCCCCCGCCGGTGGTCGCCTGCGGGCCGTTCGTGGAGCGGTTGGTCCGCGGCGGCCACGCCATCGCCCTGCAGGCGAGGGACACCGAGCCGGTCGTGGAGGACCTCTGCCGGGTCGCGGGGTTCGACACCGGCCTGGTGGTGCCCCTGGTCGCCCGGTCGAGGTGCTACGGCGTGCTCGTGGTCGACGCGGACCCGGAGGGGGCAGGTGCCGGCGGGCCCGCCGGCGGGCACCGCCTGCCCCGGCTGGCGCGCGGCGAGGCCGCGGCAGGGCTGGCGAGCATGGCCGCCCTGGCCTTCGACCGGGTGGCCCTGGCCGACCAGGCCGAGCGGGGCGAGCACCACGACGCCCTCACCGGTTTGCCGGACCGGCGGCTCCTGGAGCTGCACGCCCGGCGGGCGCTGGCTGCCGCCCAGCGCGAGGGCCGCTGCACGGCGATGCTGTACGTCGACGTCGACGGCCTGGCCGCGCTGAACGACCGGTTCGGGCGCGCCGTCGCGGACCAGGTCCTGGCGGCGGTGGGCCGGCGGCTGCAGGCCGCGGTGCGGGTGGCGGACGTGGTGGCCCGTTCCGGCGGGGACGAGTTCGCCGTCCTCCTCCCGTCGACGTCGCTGCCCCAGGAGGCCACCGTCGTCGCCGAGCGGGTGGCGGGAGCCTTCGCCGTCCCGGTCGTCGTCGGCGGGGTGGAAGCGGCCGTCACGGTGAGCGTCGGTGCCGCGCTCAGCGAGCCGGGGGACGAACCCCGCGAGCTCCTGGCCCGGGCCGTCGGGGCGATGCGCGCCGCCAAGGCCGCCGGACGCGGGCGGATCCGCCTGGGATCCCCACCGGGGTCCACCGGGACCTGACCCGGGCAGCCGGGCACGGAAGGCGACGCCGGCGACGGCACTAGGCTGGCCGGGTCGTCCGGGCGCGCTGTCGCCGCCGTCGTCGACGTCGTCGACGACGCCTGCCGCGCCGCCCCTGTCACCGAGAGGGACCGTGAACGTTTCGGATCTACGGGGAGAGACCGTCGCCTTCTGTGCATCGGGCGGCCTCGACAGCTGCACGATCACCCACTGGCTGAGCGAGCAGGGCGTCCGGGTGGTCTGCTACACCGCCGACCTGGGGCAGACGGACGAGGCCGACCTCGGGCAGGTGGCGGAGCGGATGCGCGCCTGCGGGGCGGCCGAGGCCCACGTCGTCCCGCTGCGACCGGAGATGGGGGAGGCCGGCCTCCGCGCCATCCAGGCGCAGGCCCGCTACGAGGGCGGCTACTGGAACACGACGCCGCTCGCCCGCTACGTGACGGTGCGCGGCGTGCTGCCGCCGGCCATGGCCGCGGGGGTGAGCGTGCTCAGCCACGGCAGCACCGGCCGGGGGAACGACCAGGTCCGCTTCCAGCTGGCCACGAACATGCTCGCCCCGTCGATGGAGGTCTACGCGCCCTGGCGGGACCAGGCGTTCCTGGACGCTTTCGGCGGGCGCGAGGAGATGATCCGGTACTGCACCGAGCACGGCCTCCCCATCAAGCCGCCGAGCCGGTCCCTGTACTCGACCGACGCCAACCTGCTCGGCCTGACCCACGAGGCCGGCGAGCTCGAGTCCCTCACCACGCCGGCGACCTTCGTGGAGCCGGAGATGGGCGTGCGCCCGACGGCAGCCCCCGACACCCCCGAGCGGGTCACCGTCCGCTTCGAGGCCGGCCGGCCGGTCGACGTGGGCGGGACCAGCGTGGACGGCGCGGCGAGCGCCTTCGAGGTGGCGAACCGCCTCGGCGGGCGCCACGGCGTCGGCATCAACCTGCACCTGGTGGAGAACCGGTTCGTGGGGGTCAAGTCGCGCGGCGTGTACGAGGCACCGGGCCTGGAGCTGCTCGGCACCGCCTACGACTTCCTGCTGCAGCTGGTGCTGGACCGCCGCGCCCGCCGCCTGTTCGACGCCAACGCCACCTTCCTCGCCGAGCAGCTCTACCAGGGGTACGGGGAGGACCTGGCGTCCCGCCTGGCGCAGGACCTGGCCACGTCGGTGGCCGAGCTCGTCACCGGCACGGTGACCGTCGAGCTGTACAAGGGGGCCGTGAGCTTCGTGTCGGCCACCGACGTGCCCCACTCGCTCTACGTCGAGGAGGCCGCCTCGATGAGCCGGTCCGACGCGTTCGACCACAAGGACTCGGAGGGCTTCGTGCGGGTGCTGGGCGTGAGCGCCCGGGCGGCGTCCGAGCGGGGGCTCGTCGCAGGCGTCCTCGAGCGGAGCTGACCGCTCCGGAGGCGCCGGGGCGACGGCGCCGGGGTAACGTCGCCGGGATGAGCGACCTCTTCGACGTCTCGGGGAAGACCGTCGTGGTGACCGGCGGCTCGCGGGGCATCGGCCGGATGATCGCCGAGGGCTTCGTCGACGCCGGCGCCACCGTGTACATCGCGGCCCGCAAGGCGGACGCCTGCCGGCAGACGGCCGAGGAGCTGTCGGCGCGGGGATCGTGCACGGCCATCCCGGCCGACCTGTCGACCGAGGCCGGGTGCCGTGCGCTGGCGGACCAGATCGCGGGCAGCGAGGAGCAGGTGCACGTGCTCGTGAACAACGCCGGCGCCACGTGGGGGGCGCCGCTGCAGGAGCACGACGACGCCTCGTGGGACCGCGTCCTGGGCGTGAACGTGAAGGGCGTGTTCCACCTCACCAAGTTCCTGCGGCCGCTGCTGCAGCGGGCGTCGTCCACCGACGACCCGGCGCGCGTGATCAACATCGGGTCGATCGACGGCATCCACGTGCCGCTGCTCGAGACGTACTCCTACTCGTCGTCGAAGGCCGCCGTGCACCAGCTCACCCGGCACCTGGCCCGGTTCCTCGCCCCCGGGATCACGGTCAACGCCATCGCCCCGGGCCCGTTCGAGTCCAAGATGATGGCGGCCACGCTCCGGGCCGTCGGCGACCAGATCGCCGCGTCGGCGCCGCTCAAGCGCATCGGCCGCCCCTCCGACATGGCCGGCACCGCGATCTTCCTGGCCTCGCGCGCCGGGGCGTACCTCACGGGGGCGGTCATCCCGGTCGACGGCGGGATCGCCACCGTCGGCTGACAGCGCCACTGTCGGCTGACGGTGCCGGTCACGGGACCGGCGGGCGGGCGACGACGATCCCGAGCAGCGTGCAGGCCACGGCCGTCGCCCCCACGGGCACCACCAGGCGGCGCGCCGCGGCCCGCGGCGCCAGCCGCCGGGCGGGGAGCTCGACCAGGTAGCGGCTCGCCAGCGCGGCGCCCACCGTCGCCGCGGCCTGGACGGCGCCGAGCCCGGCGCCCGACAGCCCGGTGGTCCGCGGCGTCAGCAGGACGATCAGCGGCCAGTGCCACAGGTACACCGCGTAGGAGATCCGGCCCAGGGCGACCGCGGGTGCAGACGCGAGCAGGCGGGTGGCGGGTGCGGCCGGGGAGCCGACGGCCGACCAGATCAGCGCCGCGGCGGCGAAGCTCACGGCGACGAGACCGCCGCGCAGCACCCAGGGAGCGCCGATGCCGGGAGCCGTCGCGGCGAAGGCCAGGATCCCCGCCAGCCCGACGACGCCGGCGGCGCCCCGGACCGGAGCGACGAGCGCCGTTCGGGGACGCGCCGCGAGGGGCCGGGCCGCCCGGTCGGAGCGGTCGCTCCTGCCGGACGCGGCAGCCCGGCCGGACCGGCCGGCGATCGGCGCGGCGAGCGCCAGCCCGGCTCCCACCAGGAGCTCGAAGGCCCGGCTGCCGGTGTCGTAGTAGGTCGGCAGCGGGGCCACCCCGGCCACCGACATGGCGGCCATGGCGGCGGCGGACGCGACCGTGCCGACGACGACGACACCCCACAGGCGTGACCTGCCGGCATCCCCGGCGCGCCCCGGACGGGCGACGGCGAGGACGACGAGCGGCCAGACCAGGTAGAACTGCTCCTCGACGGCCAGCGACCACGTGTGCAGCAGGGGCGACGGCGTGAAGATCTGGGCCACCTGCTGGGCGTGCGACTGGAGCGCCAGGTTCCAGTTCTGGACGTAGAAGAGCGTGGCGAGGCCGTCGGTGCGCAGCGCCGCCGGCGAGACCAGACGGGGATCCGTGGCAGCCAGCGCGGCCAGCACGAGCAGCAGCAGGCACAGCGCCGGGAGCAGGCGCCGGGCGCGGCGGGCCCAGAACCGCGCCACCCGCACCGTGCCGCAGCGGCCGGCCTCGTCGAGCAGCAGGCCCGTGATCAGGTAGCCGGACAGGACGAAGAACACGTCCACGCCGACGAAGCCGCCCGGGAGCCAGGTGGCACCGAGGTGGAACAGGACGACGAGGGCGATGGCGACACCGCGCATGCCGTCGAGCGCGCCGACGTGGGGGAGGGTGACGCCCTCGTCGGCGGCGGTTGCGGCGGCGGCGGGGGAGGCGGTGGCGGTCGCGGAGGCGGGGCGGCGGCCGCCGAGGACCTCGGCCAGCGCCGAGGCCACCATGTCGGGCGTGAACACGGCGGCCAGCGAGGAGGCGACGAGACCGCCGTCGGCCCGGCCGCCACCGACCCGCTGCACGTCGTCGCCCACAGGCAGCCTGCTCGGCGTCGGTAGCGTCTTCGCCCCCTGCTCGTCGCGCTCGAGCCGCAGCTCGTGGCGGCAGCCCGGTCATCGGCGGGCCGGCCCGGTGGGGGAGCCGCCGCCGGCTCAGCCTAGTTCCCGGTGCCGGAACGGCGCACCGTCAGACGACGTGGACCACGTGGACCCGCATCGGCTCCAGGCGGGCCCGGCCTCCCAGGGCCGGGAGCTCCAGGATCGCCGCGAGGCCGGCGACCGACCCGCCGGCCCGGCTCACCAGGCGGTGCGCGGCCGCCGCCGTGCCCCCGGTGGCGACCACGTCGTCGACGAGGAGGACGCGCTCTCCCGGACCGACGGCGTCACGGTGCATCTCGAGCGTCGCCGAGTCGTACTCGAGCTCGTAGGCCTCGTGCAGGGTCGGCCCTGGCAGCTTGCCTGCCTTGCGCAGCGGGACGAAGCCGGCCCCGAGGGCCAGCGCGACCGGCGCGCCGAGGATGAAGCCCCGGGCCTCGATGCCGGCGACGAGGTCGACCGTCCCGCGGAACGGCTCGGCGAGCGCGGCCACCACCGAGCCGAACAGCTCGTGGTCGGCGAGGACGGGTGTGATGTCCTTGAACACCACGCCCGGGCTCGGGTAGTCGTGCACGTCGCGCACGGCGGCGGCGACGCGCTCGGCGGTGAGCACCGCGCCCGCGGTCGTGGCTGGGTCGGTGTGTCCCTGCGCTTCAGTGTGGCTGACCACGATGCGAGCTGCTCCTCTCCGTACCGGCCGTCATGTGCGACGGGCCGCTCCCGGGGACCCGATCATGCCAGGGCAGGCCCCCGATCGTGGCGGTCCCGTCGCGCGCCGCACGACCGCGGTGGCGTGGGCGGCGTGGAGGGGAGGGCACGCCGCCCACGCCGGCCGTCACTGCGGCGGTCCCTGGGCCAGCGCGACCGTCGCGGTGTGCTGGTTGCCGGACGGTCCGTCCCAGGTGATCCTGACGCGGTCACCCGGGTGGTAGGCGATGAGGGCGTCGGTGAGGTCGGTGGCGGAGGTGATGGTCTTGCCGTTCACGCCGGTGATCACGTCCCCCTGGGCCAAGCCGGCCTGGGCTGCCGGCGAACCGGGGACCGTGCCGTCGACGACGGCACCGGCCGTGCTGCTGCCGCCGCCGATGCCGCCGAACCCGCCGATGCCGAGGCCGCCGCCGTTCGACGCCGTCGACACCTCGACGCCCAGGAACGCCGTGGCGCCGATGTGCACGGTGGACGAGGCCTTGCCCTGCTCGATCTGGCGGGCGACGCTGAGCACCTCGTTGGAGGGGATGGAGTAGCCCTGGTTGCCCCCGCCCTGGAACTGGAACCCGGCCGATGCCGCCGTGTCCATGCCGATCACCTTGCCGGCCGTCGTGACGAGCGGACCGCCGGAGTCACCGGGCTGGATGTCGGCGTTGGTCTCGATCAGCCCCGACAGCTGCTCGCTCGTCCCGTCGGCGGCGTCGCTGGCCGTGATCGACTGGTTCAAGGCGGTGATGGTGCCGCCAGCGAAGCTCGGGGTGCCGCCGACGCCCCCGGCGTTGCCGATGGCGACCACCGACGTGCCGACGACCGCCTTGGAGGAGTCGCCGAAGGTCACCGTCTTGAGGTTGGAGGCGCCCTGCATCTGCAGCACGGCGATGTCGCGCGAGTGGTCGTAGCCGACCACGGTGGCGCTGTAGGTGCGGCCGTTGCCGACGTCGTAGACCTTGATGCTGGTGGCCTGGTTGATCACGTGGTTGTTGGTGATCACCTCACCGGTGGACGTGACCACCATGCCGGTGCCGGCCGCGGCCGCCTGCTGGTAGCCGAGCGTGGTGTTGATGTCGACCAGGGCTGGGGTGACCTTGGCGGCGATGCTCGCGGGATCGCTCGGTCCCGTGGGCTGGGCGAACCCGCCCGACGGCAGGGGCGAGGTGACCGACGAGTTGTCCGACACGGGAGCCGTGGAGAAGGCGCTGCGGCCGATGGCGATGCCGGCTCCGGCCGCCACCAGGACGGCCAGCGTGGTCCCCACGACGGCGCGGGTGCGCCGGGCCCGCGGCGACAGGGCCTTCGGCGGTGGTGCCCAGTGGGGACCGGGGTGCGACCACCAGGGGTTCCACGGGTTCGCGGGGCCGCCGGGGCCACCGGGGCCGCCCGGGCCACCGGGGCCACCGGGGCCGCCGTAGGCGTAGGGCCCAGGGCCGCCGTAGCCGAAGGGGTAGGCGCCGGGACCGGGGAGGCCGTAGCCTCCAGCACCGTGCTGAGGGGGCGAGGCCGCGTGGGCCCCCCACGTCCCCGGCGGCGCGGCGCCGGCCGGCGTGTCGGTCCACCGAGGCTCACCGGCGGTGCCGTCGTCCGCGGCCGGGTCGTCGTGGCCTGCGGCGGGCGCCCAGCCCGCCCACGGCGTCGCCGTGCCGGGCCCCACCGGGTACTGGGCGGTGGCGGGCTGCTCGGTCGTCGGCGAGGGGTCGGCGTCGGTGCCCGGCGCAGAAGGCCCGTCGCCGGCCTGCGGTCCGGGTGCGCTCAGGTCCCGGGCGTCCCGGTCCTGGTCCTGGTCCTGGCTCCGGTCCTGGTCGTCCGTCATCGTTCCTCCTCGACCACGTCGGCTCGGTCAAGTCCTGGTGGGCCAACGGTCCGCTGCCTGGTGTCGGCACCAACGACAACCAGTAGATCGGGTGAACCTGTGAATCTCCTTTATCGGCTCTGTGGGTCTCGTGAGGCCGGGACGGGCGGCCGAGACGGATCCGCCACGCGGGGCTCGCCGGCAGGCCATCATCTTGAGGTGCCTGCTCACCCTCCGCTCGAACCCGCCACCCCGGGGGCGTCGCCGCCGGTGGCGAGGGGTCGGCTCCTCGTCGCCTCCCCGCAGCTGAGCGACCCGAACTTCGATCGCAGCGTCGTCCTCGTCCTCGAGCACGGCGACGACGGCACGCTCGGGCTCGTCCTGAACCGGCCGACGGCCACACCGGTGGCCGACGTCCTCGCGCCGTGGGCGGGTGCCGCCGACCAGGCCCCTCCGGCGGTCATCTTCGAGGGCGGGCCGGTGTCTCCCGACGTGGCCGTCGGCCTGGCAGGCGCCAGCGCCGGCGGGACCGCTGGCGACGGTGACGCCTGGCACCCGGTGGTGGGCGACGTGGGCCTGGTGGACCTGTCGGCCGGCCCGGCCGGTCGTGCCGGAGCCCCTTTGGCCGTGCGCGTCTTCGCCGGGTACGCCGGCTGGGGACCGGGCCAGCTCGACGGCGAGCTGGCGGAGGGGGCGTGGTTCGTGGTCGACGCCCAGGCGTCGGACCTCGTCGCCGGCGAGCCGGCCGACCTGTGGCGCGCCGTGCTGCGCAGGCAGCCGGGCGCGCTCCGGATCCTGGCGTCGTACCCGGCCGACCCGGCCGCCAACTGAACGCCGGGCGCCCGGTGCCGGCCGGGCCGATCGTCCTGGTGCGCCGCCGGGTCACGTGGCTGCGCCTGGCGGCACGCCCGGCCGTAACATCGCGGCTGTGCCGGCAGCGAAGACGGTGCGGCAGGTTGCTCGCGTGCCGAGGTGGTCGTGACCTGCGCGGGCCGATGGGAGGCCGAGGACGGCGGGCCGGCCGTCCGGCTCGCCGGGAGCGCTGACGTCCGCCGGCTCGTGGCCGTGCTGGTCCGGGCGTTCGAGGACGACCCCGTCGCCGGCTACCTGTTCCCTGGGGCCCGCTCTCGGGCACGCGGCCTCCGCCGGTTCTTCGGCACGCAGGTCCAGACGATGATCGCCGGGGCCGGCGAGGTCTGGACCACCCCGGAGGTCGCCGGGGGGGCGCTGTGGGCACGGCCGGGCACGCCGCGGCAGGCGACCCTGCGTGATGCGATGCGGCTCGCTCCGGTGCTCTGGGAGGTCGTGCTCGGCGGCCGGGCGTCGGCGGGGTTCCGCCTGCTCGCCGACGTCGAACGGGCGCGACCGACCCAGCCGCACTGGTACCTCGCCACGCTGGGGACGGATCCGTCCCGGCAGGGCCGTGGCATCGGGTCGGCCCTGCTCAGGCGCGTGCTGCGGACCGCCGACGAGGACCAGGTGCCGGCGTACCTGGAGTCGTCGAAGCAGCGCAACGTCCCCTTCTACGCGCGCCACGGGTTCGAGGTGACCGGCGAGATCCGGTCGGAGGAGGGTGCGGTGACCCTGTGGCCGATGTGGCGGGCGCCCCGACCGCCGGGTCCTTGACAGCCGGCCTTGCCCTCGTCAGCCGTTCGGAACGCCCAGCACGCGTAGCGAACCCTCGGCCTTGGCGACCGCCTCGGGCTCGATGGGGCGGAGGCCGGAGGGAAGCGGGTCGGCGACGCGGGCCAGCCGCCGGATCGTGTCGATCACGGCCCGGGTGGGCGCGGCTGGGAGCCCGCGGCTCCGTTCGGCGAGACCCACGGTGCGCGGCGGCATGCCGTCGATCGGCAGCGACCGGAAGCTCGGACGCAGGTGCGCCGGGACGGCACTGGCCGGCAGGATGGCCGGGCCGTAGCCCTCGAAGACCAGGGAGGCGATCAGGCGCACGCCGTCGAGCTCCGCTCGTGGCCGGAGCGTCACGTCGGCACGGCGCAGCGCAGCGTCGATCTCGGAGCGGAACGGCGTGCCAACCGCCGGCAGGAGCAGGTCGAGCGCCCCGAGCTGGTCGATCGGCACCTCGGTGAGCCCCGGGTAGGGATCCTGGTCAGCGGGGACGACGAGCACGACGTCCTCCTCGAGCAGGGGCTCGAAGCTCAGCTCGCGCGACGGCACGGGCGCGCTGAGCAGGGCGAGGTCGAGCCGTCCGCCGCTGAGCGCCGGTTCGAGCACGGTGGTGGCACCTTCCGAGACGACCAGGCGCAGCTTGGGATGGCGCTCCGACAGGTCCGACAGGAGCATCGGCACGATCCACCGGGCGACCGTCCCGATCATCCCGCAGCGCACCGTGCCTGCGACCTCCTGGCGCAGCGCGCCGATGTCGGCCGTGAGGGCCTCGACCTCGCCGAGCACCCGGTAGGCGCGGCTGACCACGATGTCGCCTTCGGTCGTCAAGCGGCCGCCTGGTCGCTCGATGAGCGTGGCGCCCAGCTCCCGCTCCAGGCGGGCGACGTGGGCCGAGACGTTGGACTGCACCGTGCCGATGGCGTCGGCGGCAGCCGAGAACGACCGGTGCTCGGCCACGGCGACGAGGGCTTGGAGGTGTCGGAGCTCCATCGCTTTGAACGATACCAGATATCGCTGATACCTGTTTGACTGATCACCGGCCGAGGAGCAGAATGTCCTCAGACCACAGGGAGCTGGATCCCCCCCCTCCACTACCTGGCGAGTCATGCGAAGGGACCGGACACCCCCCCCTCCGGTCCCTTCGCCGCGTCCGGGGGACGGTCCGCCCGCGGCCAGCTCGGCCAGCTCGGCCAGCTCGGCCAGCGGGCGGCCGCCCACCGGGTCCACGGCCCGGCGGACTCGGCGGTAACGTCACGTGGCATGGCGACGGCGAGCTCCGGGGCGGCACGCGGCACGGCTGGCGGGCGGCGGCGCGCCCGACCGGTGGGAGCGGTCTTCGTCGACCTGGACCGCACGCTCCTGTCCGGGGCGAGCGGGCTCGTCCTGAGTGCCGCCCTTCGGGCCGAGGGGCTGCTCGACGGGCGGCCCCGCCTCCCCGGCGAGCGGCTGCTGTACGGCGTCTACGACGCCGTGGGCGAGAGCGTGCCGTTCATGGCGATGGTCCGCGCCGCCGTGCGCTTCGTCCGAGGCTGGCCGGTCGAGTCGGTCCGGCGGGCCGGCGAGCTCGCCGCACCCGAGCTGCTGGACCTGCTCCAGCCGTACGCACCGGGTGTGCTGGCCGAGCATCGCGCCGCTGGCCGCCGCATCGTGCTGGCGACGACGTCGCCGGTCGACCTGGTGGAGCCGTTCGCCCGGCTGATCGGGTTGGACGACGTCATCGCCACCCGCTACGAGCAGTCGGGCGGCCGGTACACCGGGCGGATCGAAGGCAGCTTCGTCTGGGGGGTGGGCAAGCTGGCCGCGGTGCGCGAGCGGGCTGCCACGCAGGGGTACGACCTGGCGGAGAGCCACGCGTACTCCGACAGTGTCTTCGACGTGCCGCTCCTCGGCAGCGTCGGCCACGCCCACGCCGTGCAGCCCGACCTCCGCCTCCGGCTGGTGGCCACGATGGCGCGCTGGCCGATCGAGCACTGGGACCGGCCGGCGGGCGTGCCCGGGCTGGCCGGGCTCGAGACCTACCACCTCCTCCGACCTTTCGTGCGTCCCGAGGCGTTCCCGTACGCGCGCTTCGACGTCCAAGGCGTCGAGAACGTGCCTGCTCGCGGGCCGGTGCTGCTGGCGTCGAACCACCGCAGCTACTTCGACGTGGTCGCCCTGGCGATCGTGGCGGCGCGGATCGGCCGGCCCGTCCGCTTCCTCGGCAAGCGCGAGCTGTTCGACGCCCCGGGGCTGGGCTGGCTGGCACGAGCGCTGGGCGGCATCCCCGTGGACCGCGACGACGACCCGGCCCGCGCCCTGGCCGCCGCACGCCAGGCGCTGCAGGCCGGCGAGCCGGTGATGATCATGCCGCAGGGCACCATCCCGCGTGGCAGGGCGTTCTTCGAGCCCGCGCTGCGCGGCAAGACGGGCTGCGCGCGGCTGGCAGCCATGACCGGCGCACCCGTGGTCCCGATCGGGCTCTGGGGCACCGAGGCGGTGTGGCCCCGAGCGGCGAAGCTGCCCACCGTCACGACGGTCGGAACCGGCCCGACGGTCCGGGTCCGGGTCGGCGACCCGCTCGACCTCGCTGCCGAGGCGGCGACGGACCCGGCGGCCGCGACCGAGCGCCTGATGGCAGCGATCGTCGCGCTGCTCCCGCCCGAGGCGCTGGTGGAGCGGGAGCCGACCGCGGCGGAGATCGCACGGGCCACGCCGTCGAGCCGCCGCAGCCGATGACCCGGCGCGGGCCCGCCTCGTCGCGCCGGTGAGCGCCGTTCGCGTCCGCCTGGCGGTGGCGGCAACCGTGGCCGTGGGGCGAGCGTCGCGGTGGCTGGGGCGGGGCAGCGGCTCGGTCGTCGGGGGAAGGGCGGGCCTGGCCATCGCTCCCGACCTCGTCCGCTCGCTCGCCGCCGACCGGATGGTCGCGCTGGTGAGCGCCACGAACGGCAAGACGACCACGACCCGGCTCCTCGTCACTGCCCTCGGTGGCACTGACCGGGTGGCGACGTCGGCGGCGGGCGCCAACCTGCCCGCCGGCATCGCCGCAGCGCTGGCGGGCGCCGATCCCGGCAGCCCCGCCGTCCTGGAGGTCGACGAGGGCTACCTGGCATCGGTGGCGGACGCGGTGCGGCCGACGGTCGTCGCGCTGCTGAACCTGTCGCGTGACCAGCTCGACCGCGTCAGCGAGGTCCGCGCCATCGCGACGAGGTGGCGGGCTGCGCTCAGCCGCCTGCAAGGCACCACCGTCGTGGCCAACGCCGACGACCCCCTGGTCGCGTGGGCGGCGTCGTCGGCGCCGTCCGTGCGGTGGGTCGCCGCCGGACAGCTGTGGCGTGCCGATGCCACCGGCTGCCCGTCGTGCGGCGGCCGCATCCAGTTCGGCGGTGACGAGGGCGACGTGGGGTGGGCCTGCCCCGCGTGCGGGCTGCGCCGGCCGGAGCCGATGGCAGTGCTGCGGGGCACCACGCTGGGGCTCGCCGACGGGCGGCGGCTGCCCGTCGCGACCAGGCTCCCGGGCCGGTGCAACGTGGCGAACGCCGCCATGGCCGCAGTGGCGGCCGAGGTGATGGGCGTCGACGCGGCGGAGGCGCTCGCGTCGATGGCGGCCGTGGCCGAGGTAGAGGGCCGGTTCGCCGTGGCCCGCCATCGCTGCGGGGCGGACGGGCACGAGGTGGCGGCGCGGCTGCTGCTGGCGAAGAACCCAGCAGGGTGGGTGGAGCTGCTCGACCTCCTCGACGGCGGTCGCAGCGAGCCGCGGCCGGTGGTCGTCGGCATCAACGCGCGGATCGCCGACGGGCGCGACCCGTCGTGGCTGTGGGACGTGGCGTTCGAGCGGCTGGAGGGTCGGCTCGTGGTCGCCACAGGCGAGCGGGCGTGGGATCTGGCCGTCCGCCTGCGCAGCGCCGGGGTCGACCATCGCGTCGAGCCCGACCAGGTGGCGGCGCTGCACGTGCCGGGGGTGGCCGAGGTCGACTACGCCGGCAACTACACGGCGTTCCAGGAGCTGCGGCGGCGGCTCGACCGTGGGCGGGGAAGGCGGGATCGCTCCGGCGAGCAGCCGCGAGTGGTCGCCGGCGCCCCGGCCGCGGGATCGGGCGGGCGGGCACGTCCGTCGGGCAGCGAGCTGCGGGTCGTCGTGGTCCACCCGGAGCTGCTGGGGACGTACGGCGACGGCGGCAACGCGACGGTGCTCGCGGCACGGGCGGCCTGGCGGGGGCACGACGTGGACGTGGTCCTGGCCGGCGCCGACGACCCGCTGCCCGCCTCGGGGGACGTGTACCTGCTCGGCGGGGGCGAGGACGGGCCGCAGGTGCAGGCCGCGGCCGTGCTGGCGCAGACCTCGCTGCGCCGGGCGGTCGACGGTGGCGCCGTCCTGCTCGCCGTCTGCGCCGGCTTCCAGGTCGTGGGGACCTCGTTCCCGGGGCCCGACGGCCTGCTGCGAGACGGCCTGGGCCTGCTCGACGTCGCGACGGTCAAGCGCAACGGACCGAGAGCCGTCGGCGAGCTGCTGGCGGAGCCGGTCGCAGCGGAGGAGGGCGCCGGCGAGCCGGTGGCCCGGGGCCTGGTGGCGTCGGGCGGTCTGCTCACTGGCTTCGAGAACCACAGCGGCGCCACCACGCTGGGACCGGCGGTGCGGCCGCTCGGCCACGTGACGCGCGGTGTCGGCAACGACGGCGGCGGCGGCGAGGGCGCGTGGTCCGGCCGGGTCGTCGGGACCTACCTGCACGGTCCCGTCCTGGCGCGCAACCCGGCGCTCGCCGACGCGCTGCTGGCGATGGCCCTCGGAGCGGCGCCGGAGCCGATCGACGACGCGGAGGAAGCCGAGCTCCGTCGGGAGCGGATCGGTGCCGCGACCGCGGCCGACCGGGGGCGGCTCGGTCGGTTCCGGGTCCATCGACGCCACTGAGCCACTGCGAGGCAGGTGCGGCGGCCTACGGCGGTGGCCGGCGGATCCTCGATGGTCGTGGCTGGCGGTTGCCGGCCGCCCGGCGGAGGATGCGGCGGGCGCGCTCGGCATGATCGCCACCGGTCTCGTCACCGGGGTCGGTGCGCGGCAGGTCGAGTGGCGGCGGGAGCCAGTGCCAGTCGCCCGGTCCGCCAGCGAGGGTGAACCCCTCGAAGGTCTTCTGCCGGTGGTGGAACGAGCAGAGCCGGGCGAGGTTGCGGAGCTCGGTCCGTCCGCCCAGCGCGAGCGGGACGACGTGGTCGATCTCGAGGTAGCGACGGTTGCCGCAGCCGGGGACGACGCACACAGGGTCACGCGCCACCAGCGCCGTGCGCAGCCGGGCATTGATGGTGCGCCCGAGGTGGGAGACCGCCGTCACGTCGGAGCCGTCGGCGACGGCGGCCGACAGGGACGCCTGGGCGGCCAGCTGCCGGACCACGTCCACCGGGACGGGACCTGCACCGTCCACCTCGCACCGTTCCCCGGGGCGCACGCTGCCGCGCTGGTACGCGGCGGCGTCGACGCGCACGATGATCGAGGCGCGCGGCGCGGAGACGGCATCGCCGAGGACGAGGCGAGTGAGCGCGTCCGCAGCACAGGCGCGGTCCGGCGGGTGCGTCCCGGCGCGACGGGCGTCGGACCGCACCGCTCGCGCCTCGTCCTCGATCCTGGCCCAGATGCGGGCGCCTACGTCGGGGGTGAGGCGCCCGTCGAGGCGGAACGTGCCGTCGGGATCGGTCCAGCGTCGCAGGCACCGCGACCGGTGGATGCGCGCGTATGCCGCCCGCTGGTCGGTCGCCGCCGCCCGGACCCTGCGACACTGCTCGCGCAATGCCTGCAGGCTGGAGCCGCCGACGCCCTGCAGCAGCGCCTGCTCGGAGCCGGGATCGGCGGCGACGGCGCCCGTGACCTCCCGCACCTGGGGGAGGGACAGGTCGCCGCGGCGCAGGGCCCGGTCCGTCGCCGATCCGGCGACGAGGTCCTGCGCCGCCCGGAGCAGGCCGGCGGCGCTGCCGACCGAGTCACCGGTCTCCGCAGCGAGCCAGTGCGCGGCCGAGCGGTGGGCGCCGCCCGCCCAGCTCTGCGTGGCGTCGACCCGCCGCGCGGCCAGGAGCCGCCCGGCCTGGGCGAGGCGCTCGAGCGTGGAGAACTGCGCGACGACCCGCTTGGCGTCGTCGCCCGAGAGCCGGTCGGGCGCCAGCTCCTCCACCACCCGTCGGAGCCGTTCCGTGAGGTCGCTCAACAGCGCCGGCTGGGTCGCCTCGGTCGGCCCGGTCGGAACCGCGAGCCCGTCGGGCCGGGCCGGCTCGGTCGGACGCTCGGGGTCGCGCGGTGCCACCGTGACAGCATGACGCGAGGGTGTGCCGGGAGAGAGGGTGTGCCGGGCGCGAGGGCACGGACCGCCGCAGCTGCGCGAGCCTCCCTCGGGGGCGAGGCCCCGTCGGCCGGAAGGCCCCGTCGACCGGGAAGCTCAGTCCCGGCGCACCGCCCAGCGGCGGGGGTCGCCGTCGCCGTGCGCCGACGAGCTGTCGTGCTCGCCGGTCCAGGCGGCGGGCGTCCCGCCGAGGGCCCAGGCCCGACGCCATGGAGAGGCGTCGGGGCCCCGGGCGTCCTGGACGGTCGTGCCGGCGGCGGCCTGGCGCCGGGCGGTCCACCAGTCGGTGCGGGACTCGGCCGCCAGGGTCGCCAGCGCCGTCTCGAGCCGCGCCGACAGGTGCCGGGCGTCCTCGCCGTCCTCGGGGTACAGCGGTGCGCCGACGACGACCGTGGTGCGGGCGCGCCGGACGCGCGTGCCGCCCTTGGGGAGGATCCGGTGGGTGCCGGCCAGGTGGACGGGGATGACCGGGCGACCGGTGCGCGCCGCCGGGAGGCTGGCGGCCCGGTGCAGCTCCTGCTGCCAGCCGTCGGGCGAACGGCCCCCTTCTGGGAAGATGAGGAGGCTCCAGCCGTCCTCGACGAGTGCCGTGGCTTCGTCGACCGACCGCCGGCTCACCCGGTTGCGCTCCAGCGGGATGGCCCCGAGGAGCCCGGCCCACAGATGGGCCTTCCACCGCCGGTCGAAGAAGTGGTCGGCGGCCGCCGCCACCACGGTGCGGTGGCGGATGCGGTCGGGCAGGACTGACAGCAGCAGCGGCGTGTCGAGGTGGCTGGTGTGGTTGGCGACGATCACGACGGGCGCTTCGGCCATGTCGAGCAGCTCGGCGCCGCGGACGAGCGGGGACGCCAGGAGGTGGACCGCCGGGCGGGTGAGGTTGTCGGTGACCATCGCGCGGGCGAGGCGGACGGGGTACCGGCGGGCCCAGGCCGTGTCGTACTCGTCGCCCAGCCCGGAGGACGGCACCGGCCTGGCGACGGTCCCGGGCCACGTCGGCGCGCCCCACGGGAACGGTGCCGGCCTGGTCGCCCTGCGCAGGCGGGCGCGCGCGAGGCGGCCGACCCCGGTGACGGCCGAGGCCGACCATGCGCGCCGTCCCGTCGGCTGCCGGCCGGCTCCGAGGTCTGGGTCGCGGCGTGCTGCGGTCATGCTCCTGCCCTCACCGGACGTCGGCGATCATGAGCGGCGGGGCGTGGAGGTGGGTGACCGACGGGCTCGGCCCGACCACGTCGGCAGCGATCTCGAGCGCGTCGGCCAGGGTGGACGCCGGGCGGAAGCCGAGCCGCCGGACCGTCGAGGGCTCCCCCCCGACGACCACGACGGCGCCGAGGTGGTCGAGGGCGTGGGCGCACCAGTACCACATGTAGAAGGGGTGGACGCCGTGGTAGGCGTGGCCGGTGCGGTAGAGGTGGACGTACCAGGGGTCGGTGGCGAACGCCTCTTCCCACTTGTGGATCTCGGCCGGATCGGTGGTCTCGGCCAGGATCTCCTCGTAGAAGTCGATGTAGCTGGGATGGTGGCCGGGGTGGAAGGCCTTGCGCGTGGGATGGCTCATGATGAGCACGCCGCCCTCGCGCACGAGCGGCCTGCCCCGGTACAGGTTGAAGAAGTACCCGAGGCCCAGGCAGGCGACGAGGATCGGGTTCATGATGGAGTTGACGTTGTACGGGCTGATGTACGGGAGCCCCATGGTGAGCACGTCGCTCTGGCCGTCGACCTCCACCAGCTGCTGGGCGTGGACGTGCCCGGTCGTGACGGCGTGGACGGCCTCGACCTCACCGGCCTGCACCGATGTCATGCGGTGGGGACCGGCGATGCCGTGCAGCACGCTCCGGGCCAGGCGGGCCGGCGTCCGCGCCAGGGCGGCGCTCGACGCCACGAAGGCGGCCCGGTCGCGGGCGCTCCACTCCCACTCCCTGCGCTGGAGGAACCGGAACTGCTCCGGGAAGGCGTCGTTGTTCAGGGTGGTCTCGATCTGGAAGACCCGGACGCCGCTGGCGGCGATGAGGCGTCCCATGCGCCAGTTGCTGCTGTGCAGCTCGGACCGGTGCTGGTCCATGAACGAGCGGCTGTGACGCATGGTGTGGGCATTGTGGTGGTGGCGCAGGCTGCGGTACGAGGCCAGGCCGGTGGCCACCGACTTGTGGCCGCCGTCCATGGCGACCAGGTTGATGTTGACGTAGACGAGCAGGTCGGACTCCGCCGCCCGGCGCGAGAGCTCCACGTCCTCGCCCTGGTCGGTCGTGCCGAGGTGGACCAGCTCGGACGGGTCCTCGGCATCGTGCTGGCGCAGCAGGCCGTGCGGGGCGAAGGCGTCGTAGATCCGGTCGCCGAGCGCGTGGCGCAGCTCCGCCTCGGTCATGCGGCGGTGCAGCGCCAGCGCGGCGATCAGCACCACGTCGTCGACGCCCGCCTCGGCCGCCAGGTCGAGCACCTGCTCGATGACGAGCTGCCGGTTGTCGGGCCGGCGCATGGGGGGCAGGGGCAGGGACACGTCGTCGAAGGCGATGGTGAGCCTCATGCCGGGCCGCAGCAGGCTGCGCAGCGGCTGGCTGTCGCCGAGGGGGTGGTCCAGGGCGTGGCGGACGGCGGCCACCGGGTCGGCGAGCGGCTCGATCGGCTCGGGCGCGTAGACCACCCGGCTGCCCTGCGGCAGGCGCTCCAGGCGGTAGCCCTCGCCGTGCCAGAACAGCGTCGGCGGGGTGGACCGGTCCACCTCCAGCACATAGCCGGGTCTGGGGCTCATGGGGTGCGTCCTTTCCGGGTTCCGGACCTGCGCGTGCCGCCGGCACCCGAGCGGCCGCCAGCGGGCCGGGGCGCGCCGCTGGCGACGGTCCGGGGAGCCCGCTCGTCCGGCGGCACCTGGCGTGGCGGCCGCTGACCGGGCTCGAACACGATCTTCACGGCTCCGCGTCGACCGGCGGCACCGGCGTGGGCGAGCGCCTCGGCGTAGCGCTCCAGGGGGTAGCGGGCGGACACCAGTCGGCCGAGCCCGGCGGCGGCGACGACGTCGAAGGCGAGGTCGAACGTGCGGCGGCCGCCGGCCTCCAGTCCGTAGGCGTAGGTCCCGGCCAGGGTGACCTGGCGGTGCCACAGGGGAGCCAGGTCGACGTGCAGCCGACCGGGCATGCCGACGAGCACCACCCGGCCGCGGGGCCTGACCATGGCGAGGCTGGCGGCGAGCGACGCACTGCTGCCGACGCAGTCGACGACGACGTCGGCACCGGCGGTGACCTGGCCGGCCAGCCGCAGCGAGCGTGTGGCGCGGCGCACCGACCGGTCGAGCTGGTCCGGCTCGACCGCCCGGTCGGCACCGAGCTCGAGGGCGAGGGACCGCTGGTGCGGGTAGCGCGCGCCGACGAGCAGCTGGCCCGGGTCGGACAGCCGGCGGAGGGCGGCGACGGTGGCGAGCCCGAGCGTGCCGGCGCCGAGCACCGCGACGCATGCCCCATCGGCCACCTCGGCGGCCAGCGCGCCGTGCACCGCGCACGCGGTGGGCTCGACCATCACCGCGTCCTCGTCGCTCAGGCCGTCGGGCACGGCGTGGAGCTGGCTGGCGTGGGCGACCAGGCCGGCCGCCGACCAGCCGCCCCCCGTGTCGGCGCAGTAGCCGATCTGCAGGCCCGGCGAGAGGTGGCCGACGGCAAGGTGCTGGCAGGCGCCGGTGTCGCCCGCGGCACAGGCGGGGCACGGCGGCTCCACGCCTCGCGGCACGCAGCCGATCACGGGCTCGATCACGACGCGGCTGCCGGCGGCCAGCGGCGATCCGTCGGGCGGCTGCTCGAGCGTGCCGACCACCTCGTGGCCGGGCACGAAGGGGAAGCTGACCATCTCCTCGAAGTACCGCGAGCTGGCCCCGTCCACGGTGGCCAGGTCCGAGCCGCAGATCCCGGCCAGCAGGGGGCGGACACGACCCCACGCCGGTCCCGGCAGGTCCGGCTGGTCGGCGTCGACCATGCGCAGCGGCCCGGCCGCGGCGCCGTGCCCGCTGCCCCGGAGCGTGGCGGCGACGCGGGCGGCGGCGAAGCGGGCCACGGCCCGCTCGAACACCAGTGCCTTCATCGGCTCTCCCGCAGGGCGTGGTCGATGCGGGCCCACCATCGCGACGCGGCCCCGTCGAGCGGGCCCATCGGCAGCGGCGGGCGGGTGGCGGCCCGGTCCCAGTGCTCCACGTGCCAGCCGCGGCGCCGGGCGATGGCCGCCAGCTTGGTCTCGGGGTTGACGGCCACGGGGAAGCCCACGCACTCGAGCAGGGGCAGGTCGGACGCCGAGTCGGCGTAGGCGACACCCTCGCCGAGGTCGAGGCCCTCGGCCTCGGCGTACTCGGCCAGCACCAGCGCCCGCGCCTCGCCGGTGGGCGGCAGGCGCACGAGCCGCCCGTCCACGCGGCCCTCGGCGTCGACACCGAGCTCGGCGCAGACCACCTCGTCGAACAGCGGGCGCAGCCCCTCGACGACGAAGTCGAGCGCGCCGGTGATGAGGACGGTCCGGTGCCCGAGGGCCCGGTGGCGCCGTACCCGGGCGATGCCGGCCGGGAACGACTTGGCCAGCAGCAGGTTGTGGAACAGCTCCAGGCCGTCGCGGCGGAGCACGTCGGCCGGGGCGCCGTCGTAGCGGCGGTAGAAGCCGCGGAGGAAGTCGCCGCGGTCGCGCCGGTCGACGGCGGCCAGCCCGGGCGCGGCGGCCAGGATCCGTGCCGCGAAGGCGGCGCGCTCGCCGGCGGGGAGGTGGCGCGTGGCGAGCCACGTGTACGACTCCACGACGTTGGACGCCACCAGCGTGTTCTCGAGGTCGAAGGCGGCGAGGTGGCGATCGGGCGCCAGGATGGCGCGCCGGGCCCGGTCCCCGCGGTTGGCCATCACCGACTTCCCCGGCGTGGTCCGGACCCGGGCGTGCTGCACCACCGACGGCAGGTGGATGTCGTGGACGTAGGCGTCCCAGTCGACGACGCCGGGATCGAAGCAGAACGCCCGCTGGTCCTCGGGCGACAGGCGCTCCCAGAGCGCGAGCAGCCGGTCGACCCGGAAGAGGGCTTCGGTCTCGGTGTACGCGCCGTACAGCTCCACGTAGGAGCGGGCCCGTTCCGCCTGCATCCGGCGCTCCTCCACGCGGCCGGCGAGCTCGGCCCGCTCCCCGCGCAGCGGCAGGCTGGTGAGGAGCCGCTCGGCCAGCTTCAGCACGTCGGTGGCCCGCTGCAGCTGCCGCTGGACGCGTCCGTGCCCGGGGAACGACCACTCGGGCACCACGATCGGCTGGCCGTCGCCGTCGTAGAGCGGATGGTCGGTGAACCAGCGCTGGACCAGGTCGACGAGCTGGCCGTAGCGCAGCGGGTTGCGCACCCCCGACGCGACCTGGACCACGGACGGTCCCGCAGGGTCGGGCCCGTCCGCGGCCACGGCCACGATGGCGGCGACCACCAGGTCGACCGGGATGACGTCGATCACGCCCTCGGGGAGGCCGGGGAACTCGCGCAGCAGGCCGCGGGCGTACGACACGATGATGGGCTCGGCCATCCGGAAGCCCCGGATCCAGCCGGGCTGCGGCTCGGCCAGCGCCGACTCGATGATCGACGGGCGGACGACCGTGATGGGGAGGTCGCCGTGCTCGCCGACCAGCAGCCGCTCGCCGAGCGCCTTGGTGAAGGCGTAGGCGTCCGGCCAGCCCAGCGCCTGGGCCCTGGCCCGGCCGGCCTCGACGAGCTCGGCGCGGACCCAGTCGTCGCGCAGGCGCTCGGCGCGCTCGGCCAGCAGGTGGACGCCCGCGGCGCCGAGCTCTCGCCGTGCCGCGGCGGTGAAGCCGCCGAGCCGTTCGGGTCGCCGGGACGCCGCCTCGAGGTCGTCGCGCAGCCGCCGGACGGCAGTGACCTCGGCGGCGATGTCCACCTCGGTGGTGACCGTGGTGTGGGTGCGGGCCCGGGCTCCGGAGGCCATGGCCGCGGTGGCCAGCGTCTCGGTGGCGTGCCCCTGGTGGGTGCCGGCCACGTAGGCGGTCGACACCGAGACCAGGTGGGTGGGCGGCGCTCCGGGGCGCAGCTCGGCCCGCAGGTCAGCGGCGGCGGCGATCGCCGCGCCGACGCGGGCCGGGCCGAGCAGGTTCACCTCGACGGCGGCGTCGAAGGCGGCGTCGAAGGCGACGGTGGCGGCCGAGTGCACCACGATGTCGGCCGCGGCGAGGGCGCCGCGCCCGGCGTCGTCGAGCCCGAGGCCGTCGCGGCCCACGTCCCCGGCCACCGCGGCGAACCGGCCGGCCACCTCGCCGTCGAACCGGTCGCCCAGCTCGTGGCGGAGGCGGGCGAAGCAGTCGTTGCCCAGGATCTCGCGCCGGGCGCGGGCCGCGGCGTCGAGGCGCCGGGTGGGGCGCACCAGGACGGTCACGTGGCAGCCGGGGACGCAGCGGAGCAGGCGCTCCACCAGGGCGGTCCCGAGGAACCCGGTGGCGCCGGTGACGAAGAGCCGCTGGCCGGCGAGCTGCCCCGCGATCCCGGGCCCGGTGGTGGCGCCGGCCGTCGACCTGGTGCGAGACTTCGTCGGCCCGGGGCGGCTCGGCGGGGTGGCCTGTGGCACCCGCCTTGTCTACCATGTGGTAGGTGGCCGGGTCGAACACGAAGGCGGGCACGGGCAACGGCCACGGCCCCGGCGACCATGGCCGTGGCAGCGGCGGCCCCGGCGACGCCGGCCCTGGCGGCGGCAAGGGCGGCAACGGCGGCGGGCCGAAGCAGCGCACGCCCGACCGCATCCTCGCTGCCGCCCTGGCGTCGTTCGCCGAGCGCGGGTACGAGGGGACGTCGCTCGACGCCCTGGCCGAGGGCCTGGGGCTGCGCAAGCAGTCGATCCTGTACTGGTTCCCCTCCAAGGAGGCCCTGCTCCTGGCCGTGATCGACGGGGCGGCCGCCGACCTGGCGGACGCGCTCCAGGCGGCCCTCGGCCGCGCCGGCGACGGGTGGTCCCGGGTGGAGGCCGTGGTCCGCTCGGTGTTCCGCCTGGGAGCGGCCCGCCCGGAGCTGCTTGGCCTGGTGCGCGAGGCGGCCCGCCTGGGCCCGCCCGCATCCACCCGGCTGGTCGGCGCTCTCGGGCCCCTGGTGGACCGGGCCTCGGCGTTCCTGGAGGCCGAGATGGGGGCCGGCCACATGCGCCGGCACGAGCCGCGCCTGCTGCTGCTGGCGATCTACTCCACCGTGGTGGGCATGATCACCGAGGTGGACGTGCTCCGGGCCCTCGGCGAGGAGCCAGATGCCCGCTCCCTGGTGCGCCGCCGCCAGGAGATCCTGCGGCTGCTGCGCAGCGCCCTGGTGCCCGAGCCGGCCGCCTAGGCGCCGGGCGCGTGCCGCCCGCTCAGCGGTCGTCGGCCTTCGGCTTGGGCGGGGTGTAGCGCTTGTTCGGCGGCGGCCCGACCTGCGCTGGTGCCTTGCCGCGCCGGACCCTGCGCTGGCGGCCTTCGGGAGCGGCGGAACCCGATCGGGCGGCGGCGGCACGACGGTTGGCGCCCCCGCCGCGGGCGGCGGCACCCGAGCGCGTGCCGCCGCCGGCACGGGCCCGCTGCTGGCGGGGATGGTCGCCCCGGCTCACCAGGGCCTTCTGCATCTTGTTGGAGCGGAAGATG
The DNA here is from genome assembly GCA_021798135.1 of Actinomycetes bacterium. Classification (GTDB taxonomy): domain Bacteria; phylum Actinomycetota; class Acidimicrobiia; order Acidimicrobiales; family UBA8190; genus JAJZYI01. The sequence goes on from JAJZYI010000002.1 coordinate 28,100, forward strand.
AACCAGAGCCCGAGCCCGAGGAAGGGCAGGGCCGCGAACGAGCCGCCTGCGAGCGACGCGCCGAAGCCGAGGAACATGAGCGAGAAGGCGGCGAACGAGCGCTTGCGGAGCAGCCCGCCGACCAGCGCCAGGACCGCCAGCGCGATGGCGATGGCCCCGACGAGGAGGATGGAGCTGGGGCTCTGGTGGCCCTTCACCCCGACCGCCGGGTTGCGCTGCAGCGTGACGATCATCCCCGTGATGCCGACGGCAGCGCCGAGCGGCGCGGCGATCAGGGTGTAGAGACGCTCGCGGTCGTCCAGGGTGCGGATCTGCGAGCGGAGCTCCTCCGAGGACTTGTCGGGGAACGGGTCGGCCTTGGTCGGCTGGCGCTTGGCGCCGCCGCCAGGCGCCGAAGTGCCCGGCGCCGGCTTGATCAGGCTGTCGCGCAGCCGGGCGCCGAGCGGCTTGGTCGCCGGGGCACCGCCGGCGTCGGCCTTGTCGCCACCGCCCGTGTCGCCGCGCGACGGGCCGCCGCCTGGCGGGCCGCCGCGAGACGAGCCGCCTCCGGGCGACGGCGCGGGGCGCCCCGCGGGCCGCTTGGCCGGGGCCTTCGCCGACGGGGTCGAGACCTCCGGGGCCTTGCCCGCAGGCTGCCTGGACGCGGTGCCCCCGGTCCCGGGCTGGAGCTTCGGCAGCTTGGTCAGCACGCGCTGCCCGAGGGTCAGCTTGGCCGCCGGCCGCCGGGTGGGGGTGGTCGTGGGGGTGCGTTCGGCGGGCCGGTCGGGCGGTGTCACGCTTCCAGGCTAGGGGTTCGTGCGGCAGAGCACGAGTCGGGTCCCGAGGTTGGCCTCCGGCGGCACCACCGCGACGGCGCAGTCGCCGTCGCGCAGCCCGAGCCGGTCGACCGGGTCGCAGGCGGGCACGCCGACGAGGGCCGTCCCGTCCCCGGCGGCGAGCGGGGCGCCGACCGGATGCAGCGCGACCGCCCCGGTGACCCGGTCGGGGGCGGCGCAGGCGAAGGCGACGTGGTGGAGGCGGCCCGACCTCCCGCCGAGCCACGAGCGCAGCGCTGCCTCGCTGCCGGGCGCCTCGCTGCCAGGCGCCTCGCTGCCAGGCGCCTCGCTGCCGGGCGGCTGGGTGTGGGGCGCCTCGGCGCGCGGGGCCGGGCCGACCAGCCGCAGGCCGAGCGGGCCCCGCCACGCGAGGTCGACGGCCAGCGTGCGGCCGTCGGCCGACGTGGAGCGTGCCGCCACGGCTCCCCCCAGCAGCCCGGCGAACAGGGCCTCGCCCGCGGCGAGGTCGGCCACCGAGTGGGTGGCGCGCACCAGGCTGGCCGCCGGTCGTGCCGGCTCCGGGAAGTCGTCCGGGGCGGGGAGCTGCCAGTCGCCCCGCTGCTGGGCGAGCTGCACCACGATGCCGAGGGCCCGGGCCGGGTGGATGAACGCCTCCTGCCAGCCGGGGTCGCTGCGGTCCACGTTCACGGGCTCGATGCCGCGGTCGCGGCACGCGTCGATGGCGGCGTCGAGGTCCGGGACCTTGAACGTGAGGTGGTGGGGTCCCGCGCCGCTCCGGTCGATGAACCGGCGGAGGAAGGGGTTCAGCTCGGGGCGGTGCGGGGCGAGGATCTCCAGCCTGGCGCCGTTGGCGAAGGCGAGCTGGCAGGGCGCGAAGCCCGGGCCGCGCTCGCCCGACGACCACGAGCCGCCCAGCTCGCCGACGTAGCGCGGCCACGCCTGGTGCCACGTCTCGGCGGCGACGGCCACGTGGTCGAGGACGGCGGGGATCGAAGGTGGTGTGCCCTGGTCGGCCATCGGGACAGGTTGGCCCGGCGGCGCCAGCCTGTCGAGCCTGCCGCGGCGACCGGCGGGGAGGGCCGGGTGGGCGGCAGGCCGGCGAGCGTGCTACGAGAGAGGTGTGGACCTGGACTTCCGCCTCCGGCGCGTGCAGGACCTCGCGGCCGACGTCCGCCGGGGCCGGCTGTCGGCTCGCGAGGTGGTGGGGCACGCCCTGGCCAGGATCGACGCGGTGGACCCGTCGGTCGGGGCGTTCGTGGCCGTCGACGGGGACCGGGCCATGGACGCCGCCTCGACGGTCGACGCGGCGGTGGCAGCAGGGCGCGACCCCGGCCCCCTGGCCGGCATCCCCGTCGGGGTGAAGGACCTGGAGGACGCAGCCGGCTTCGTCACCGCCCGCGGCTCCCTCGCGCTCGACCCGGGCCCGCCGGCCGAGCGCAGCTCGGCCCTGGTGGCACGGCTGGTGGCGGCCGGCGCCGTGGTGGTGGGCAAGACGAACACGCCGGAGCTGGGCCACAAGGCGGACTGCGACAACCCCCGGTTCGGCCCGACGTCCAACCCGTGGGCGCCCGAGCGCACCCCGGGCGGCTCGTCGGGAGGCTCCGCCGCGGCGATCGCCGCCGGCATGGTGCCGCTCGCCACCGGGTCGGACGGCGGCGGATCCATCAGGATCCCGGCGGCGTGCTGCGGCCTGACGGGGATCAAGCCGTCACTCGGGCGGGTGCCGTCGGGCGGGCAGGCGCCCCCGGACTGGATGGACCTGTCGACCCGCGGCCCGATGGCGTACCGGGCATCGGACGTCGTCGCCGCGCTCGACGTGGTGGTCGGCCCGGACCCGAGCGACCTCCGCTCGCTGCCGCATCCCGACGTGCGGTGGGCCGACGCGCTGGTCGAGCCGGCCCTGCCGGCCCGCGTGGCGTGGTCGCCGACCCTCGGGTACGCGCCGGTGGACCCCGAGGTGCGACAGGCCTGCGAGCGGGCGCTCCACGCGCTGGAGGCGGCCGGCACCGAGATCATGGTGGTGGACCGCCTGTTCGACGAGGACCCCCTGGAGACCTGGCTGGTGCTGAGCGCCACCTACAACCTGCGGAGCCTGGCGCACGTGCGGGGGACCCCGGCGTGGGAGCAGGTCGACCCGCTGCTGGCCGCCTCGGTGGAGTGGGCGGCCGGCCTGTCCACCCTCGACCTGGTGCGGGCCCAGGACGACTGCCACCGGCTCAACCTGCGGCTGGTGTCGCTCTTCCGGGACGTCCGGCTGCTGCTGACGCCGACCACCGCCGGCGTCGCGCCGCCGCGGTCGCTCGGGGGCGCCGGGGAGGTCGACGGGCAGGTCGACGTCAACTGGGTGCGGTTCACCTACCCCTTCAACCTGACCCGCTCGCCGGCGGCCAGCGTGTGCGTCGGCCTCGGGGCGTCCGGCGTGCCGATCGGCATGCAGCTCGTCGGGCCGCAGCACGCCGACCTGGTGGTGGTGCGGGCGGCCGCAGCGCTGGAGGCCGCCGTGGGCTTCGACCGGACGGCGCCGGTCGGCTGAGCCGGCGGTCCCGCCGCTGCCCGGCCCCCGGAGGCCCGGTCACCCGGCAGGGGGTGCAAGGGGTCTCCGTCGCCCGGGTGTCAGCGAGGGCCCGCCGCGCCCGCTACCATTTGGCACCCCGGGCGCTTAGCTCAGTTGGTTAGAGCGCAGCCTTCACACGGCTGAGGTCGTGGGTTCGAGTCCCGCAGCGCCCACTCGGGAAAATCCAGGTCAGCGACCTGAGCAACGCCCGATGAAGGATGGGGTGATTGGGCTGATCGCGCGTGCATCGCGCGGCGGCGTGGAGGGGCGTCGTGGGGCCGTATGTGCCACGGAGCAAACGCGGGACCCTGGCGGCCGAGGAGTACGTGAGGCCCGTGGAGGGAGTGCCGGCGTACCTGCGTTCGGCGCTCCTCAGGTGGACTCGAGCGCGGTTCACCGTCACAGGCGCTCCCCTCGGGATTCGCCAGGACGCGATCAGTGGCCGATACCTCGAGCGAATCGAGGGGGCGCTGCGTATCGACTTGGGCCCATTCTCCGCTCAGGAACGGCTGGACGGGCTCCTTGATCGGGTGTCTGATGACGGGGAACTCTGGCTGGACCTCATCGATTTCGTGTTGCGGAAGCCGGTGAAGGCGAACACACCGTTCCGCGAGACGCCGAGGTTCGAGGCGGCGGCGGACCTCGCTGGCATCCTGGAGGACGCCAACTCAGCATGGACCGTTGCACATCGCGAGGCCGGCGGGTACTTCCTGGCGCGGCGCGTGCCGGCAGGAGCGGACCAGGCGCTTGCTGAGGCATTGGAGCCTGCCGACGCGGCAGCACACCACCTCTCGGCCGCATGGGAACTCGCCTACCAGAGAGGACCCAGCCCGGGGGAGGCGTACCGAGAGGCCGTCAAGGCCGTGGAGTCCCTGGCCTGCTCACTCGTCGAACCGAACAACCGGAAGTCCACGCTCGGGACCGTCTTGGGTGTCCTGAAGACGACCGTCGGTTCAGGCCGCTGGAGCGCAACCCCGCCGGTCACCGAGCAACTCGTGGTCGAGATGATGAGCGCCCTCTGGCAGCACCAGCTTGGGCGCCACGGAGCAGCCGGGACGGTGCCTCCGCCAGCGAACACAGCGGAGGAAGCCCAGGCTGCCGTGCATCTTTCGATCACGCTCGTCCAGTG